>LJNT01000225.1 GCA_001314685.1 Rhodobacteraceae bacterium HLUCCA09 | reverse complement strand
ATCCTGCAACGGAAAAGGCCGCGGATGGGGCGTGGCGATTACGCTAAGTGGTGTAGGAGCGCCGATCCTCGGAGAGGTCAGGGCTTGATCAGGTGGCCACGGCGGGCAGCCTGACGGTGGGATTGTCGGTGACGCGGGCGAGCGTTTCAAGCGACATGTAGCGCCGTGCGACCGCCCATTCGTCGTTGGTCTCCAGCATCAGCGCGCCGACAAGGCGGATGATGGCCTCGTCGTTGGGGAAGATGCCGATGACATCGGCGCGCCGCTTCACCTCGCGGTTGACCCTTTCGAGCGGGTTGGTCGAGGCGATCCGGGTCCAGTGCTCGCGGGGGAACGACATGTAGGCCAGGACGTCGTCGCGCGAGCTGTCCATCAGGGCACCGAGCTTGGGCTGCTTCTCGCGGAGTGCATCGGCCATGACCTCCCACTGGGCTTCGGCCTCGGCCTTGGTCTCCTGCGCGAAGATCGTCTTCAGCATCGCCGCCACGGCGGTGCGCTGCTTGGCTGGGGCGTGAGCCAGAGCGTTGCGCATCCAGTGAATGCGGCATCTCTGGTGGGTGGCGTTGAACACGCGACGTGCGGCAGCCCGCAGGCCCTTGTGGTCGTCGGCAATCACCAGCTTCACGCCCCGCAAGCCGCGATCGGCGAGGCTGCGCAGGAACTCGGTCCAGAACGTCTCGGCCTCGGAAGGACCGGTGGCGACACCCAGAACCTCGCGCTTGCCGTCCTGGTTGACCGCCACCGCAATTATCACCGCCTTGCTGATGATGCGTCCGCCTTCCCGGACCTAGAGGTATGTGGCATCCAGCCAGAGGTAGGGCCATGCGCCTTCCAGCGGCCGTGCGACGCGGTTCAAGGAAGCTCGGGAAATAGCTGCCCTTCCGGAGCCTGGGGATCTCCAGCGCGATCCGACCGGCTCGGGTGTCCCAGTCGCGCTCGCGGTATCCGTTGCGCTGAACTTCCCGCATTGGTGAGCGCGCACCCTTGGCCGCGCCGGTCCGCGCCTCCACCTCGGCTTCCATGATGCGCTCGGCCGCGAAGGCCAGCATATCGCGGACAAGATCGCCGTCAGCCTGCTTCTCAACCAGCTCGATCAGCGCCATTCTCTCTTCGGTCATCGTCGTCTCCGTTTCAGGTTCCAGGTCTCGCAACCCAAACCTTCTCCGAAGATCGGCGATGACCGCCAGCGTCACACCCGGCCGCGCGCTGCGCTACGCCGAGGGCTC
This sequence comes from Rhodobacteraceae bacterium HLUCCA09, assembly GCA_001314685.1. GTDB lineage: Bacteria > Pseudomonadota > Alphaproteobacteria > Rhodobacterales > Rhodobacteraceae > HLUCCA09. The sequence continues at coordinate 36,605 of LJNT01000225.1, read as the reverse complement.
CGCGCGCGGCCTCCTACACCACTTCACGGGGCACTACCCGGCCAGATGCACAGGATCGGCGAGGATCGCACCGAGCGGCTGGACATCGTCCCGGCGCGTTCAGCCCTTCGAACCGTCCCCCGGACGGTTCGATCCCTTCGGGAACGGGCCTCACCGCGTGCTCGTCACCGTGCGCCCCAAATATGCCTGCCGCGCCTGCACCGATGGTGTCAGGCAGGCACCCGCGCCGGCAGCCCTGATCGAGGGGTGAGGCATCGTCCGCCACCGGTTCAAGGACGATGCCGAACGCCCACCGAGGGCGCCATCGCCCATGTGCTGGTCGGCAAGTACGCCGACCACCCCCCATTGCATCGCCAGAGCCAGATCCTCGCCCGGGCGGGGATCGATATCCATCGCAGCACCCTGGCCGACTGGGTGGGTGGCGCCGGGTTCCATCTGCGGCCGGCGGTCGATCGGCTGGCCGAGCACCTGAAGGCGTCCACGAAGCTGTTCATGGACGGTGAGCGGCGAGCGCGCCAACGGTTCGAGCGCCGCGGCGAACGCGGCGCCGGTCCTCGATCCCGGGCGGGGCCGGACCAAGACCGGCTACCTCTGGGCGCTGGCCCGCGACGATCGGTGAGCCATTGTGTCGTCATGTGTTCGAGACCAATGGTGAACGGGGCGGCGCCGATCCGCCCGGCGTGGTCTACTTCTACGCCCCCGATCGCGGCGGACAGAACGCCGAGACGTTCCTGCACGGCTTCGACGGGATCCTGCAGCTCGACGGCTATACCGGCTACAACCGGCTGACACGCCCGTCCCGCAGGGGCGGCGATCCGATCCGCGCCGCCAATTGCTGGGCCCATGCACGGCGCAAGCTGAAGGAGGTGTTCGACCGCGACGGAGCCGTGCCAGAGGCACGCCTTCGGCGTGACGATCGCGGCCGAGGGGCTGCGCCGCATCGCCGAGGTCTACGCCGTCGAGGCCGACATCCGGGGCTGCTCTCCTGGCCAGCGGCTCTCGGCCCGGCAGGCACGCACCGCGCCCCTCGTCGCCGCCTTCGGAGACTGGCTGCAGCAGCAGCGTCTGCGCGTCTCGGCCAAGTCCCGCCTTGGCGAGAAGCTCGCCTACATCCACCGTCACTGGGACGGCCTGCAGACCTTCCTCCATGACGGACGCGTCGAGATCGACTCCAACAACGTCGAGAACCTCATCCGCCCGATCGCGCTGAACAGGAAGAACGCATTGTTCGCCGGGCATGACGAAGGCGGCAAGGCCTGGGGCCGCATCGCGTCGTTGATCGAGACCGCCAAGATCAACGGCGTCGAGCCCTTCGCCTATCTCAAGGCCACCCTCGAAGCCATCGCGGGCGGCCATCCCCAGAACCGCATCGACGACCTCCTCCCCTGGAACTTCCAGCCGTCAAGCTGAAAGCCCGTGCCGCTTGGGCACCGCTTACGGAGACCCGGAAATCACCCGCGGACTCTCGCCATGACCGAGGGATCGGCGGAGGCCGGATCAAGGGGCAAGGGGCAGCCGGATCGGGGGCGCACCTCGCCCTCCATGGAGATGACCGGATCCGGTCCGCCGCCGCGCATGGGACGATGAGAACGCCTCGACGCCGGCGGATGCCGCCTCAGCCGAAGTGCAGGCTCTTCACTTCCTGGTAGTCCTCGAGCCCCATCGCGCCGCCCTCACGGCCATTTCCGGAGGCCTTGTATCCGCCGAACGGCGTGCCCCAGCCGAGCCCGCCGCCGTTCACATGCACAGCCCCTGCGCGCAGCCGCGCCGCGACCCGTTCGGCCCGGGCCGGATCGCCCGTCTGGACATAGGCCGCGAGGCCGTAGGGCGTGTCGTTGGCGATCGCGATGGCCTCCGCCTCGTCCCGCGCCGGAAGGATCGAGAGGACCGGGCCGAAGATCTCCTGGCGCGCGATGCTCATGTCGTTGCGCACATCGGTGAAGACGGTCGGCCGGGCAAACCAGCCCCGGTTCAGGCCCTCGGGCCGGCCCGGCCCGCCCGCGACGAGGCGCGCGCCCTCCTCGATGCCCTGCTCGATGCGCGTCTGCACGCGGTCCCACTGGAGGCGGTCGAAGAGCGGGCCGATGTGGTCGCCCTCGGCGCGGGGATCGCCCACCTCGGTCTCCTCGGCCGCGGTGCGGGCGATCTCCACCACCGCGTCGTAGCAGGCGCGCTCCGCGATGAGGCGGGTCGGCGCGTCACAGGACTGTCCGGTGTTGAGGAAGCACTCGGCGACCGAGGCACGAACGCGCGTCTCGAGGTCGGCGCCGCAATCGGCGAAGACGAGGTTCGGCGACTTGCCGCCGAGCTCAAGCGTGACGCGCTTCACGCTGTCCGCCGCTGATTTGCTGACCGAGACGCCGGCGCGCGTCGATCCGGTGAACGAGACCATGGCGAGGCCCGGATGCCGGGCGATCGCGTCGCCCACCCCGGGGCCGGTGCCGTGGACGAGGGCAAAGGCGCCCGCCGGCACACCCGCCTCGTGCAGGATCTCGGCATAGATGGCGGCAGACAGCGGCGTGTGCTCGGACGGCTTCAGGATCGCCGGGCATCCGGTGGCGAGGGCCGGCAGGACCTTGAGCGCAATCTGGTTGATCGGCCAGTTCCATGGGCAGATCAGGCCCGCGGGCCCGATGGGCTCGCGCAGCAGCGTGTCGCCGTTGGACAGGGTCCAGCGTTCCTGCTGCGCTTCGAGCGCCTCGATGAAGCCGTCGGCATGGCCGACCCCGGCTTCCGCCTGCACCTCTCGCGCCATGGTGATCGGCGCGCCCATCTCGCGGGACATGGCCTGCGCCAGATCCTCGCGCCGCTCGGCGGTCAGGTCGCGGATGCGGCGCAGAAGCGCGAGACGGTCCGCCTTGGGCCAGCGCCCGAACGTCTCGAAGGCGAGGCGGGCGGCCTGCGCCGCGCGGTCGACATCGGCGGCCGACCCCAGCGCGACGGTGCCGATCCGCTCCTCGGTCGCCGGGTCCATGATCGGCATGGTCTCGCGCCCGAGCGGGTCGATCCACTCGCCGCCGACATAGAAGCGCAGCGCGTCCATCGTCATTCTGCCACCGCCGCCGGGCGGACGGGGCGAAAGACCTCGTATCCTTCCTCCTCCGGTTCGTCGTCGATCAGCACCGTCGGGAAGCCGTCCGCGAGGATCTGCAGGCCGGTGGTGTCCTCGAGTCGCTCGATGATGCGGTCGGATTGCGCCCGGTCTCCATAGCGCCGCTGCCCGTCGGCCATGATCGAGACGAGCAGCGGCGATATCTCCAGCGGCACGCCGCCCGCCTCGGCGAGCTTCTGGAACAGGCCGATATCCTTCATGATGAGGTCCATGGTGAAATTCACGTCGCGCGCGCCGGAGAGAATGAGCTGGCTCTCGGTCTCGTGGACGAAGGAGGTGCCCGAGCTGATGCGGATCGCCTCGTAGGTGGTCGCAAGGTCGAGCCCCGCGGCCTTCATCGTCGTGAGCGCCTCGCACAGGGCCACGAGATGCACGGTGGCGAGGTAATTCGTCATGACCTTCAGCTTCGACGCGGTGCCCAGATCGCCGGTGTGCAGGATGCGACGGCCAAGGTGCCTGAGCAGCGGCAAAACCGCCTCTACCGCGCTGCGCGGCCCGCCGGCAAAGATCGAGATGTTGCCGGTATCGGCGCGGTGGCAGCCGCCGGAGACGGGGCATTCCACCGCCACGCCGCCTGTCGCCGCGACTTCGGCGCCAAGGCGCAGGATCTCGCCCGCGTCGGTCGTGGACATCTCCATCCAGATCTTGCCCGGTCCCATTTCGGGCAGCATCTCGGCCATCACGGCGGCGGAGGCTTCGGGCGAGGGCAGGCAGGTGATGACCACGTCGCAGTCGCGCATCATGGCGGCGGGAGAGCCGCCATCGACTGCGCCGCGCGCGACGAAGTCGCCGACCAGCCGGACGTCGAGGTCGTGGACCGCAAGCGCGATGCCGTTGCGCAGAAGGCTGCCGGCCAGCTTCCCGCCGACGTTGCCCAGCCCGATGAAGCCTGTCTTCATGCCGTCTCCCTTCGCCACAGGACCGCACAATGCATCTCGCGCCCCGATGATTGCCGGATTCGGATCAGTCGCGATAGTCCGGCGCTTCGCGGTCGAGCACGGATTTCAGGTGGGCGAAATGCGCGTCGGCCATCCCGGCATAGGCTTTCCAGCCCTCTGCCGTGCGCTGCGCCACCGCGTCGGACATGACGCCGAGGTCCTGCCCCGACCCGAGCGCCGTCAGCACCGTGCGCGCCGCCTTCTCGAAGAAGTAGAGCTGCTCGAAGGCCTGCGCGACACTCGTGCCGGTGCAGGTCAGCCCGTGGTTCGCCATCAGGAGGGTGGAGCGGTTCCCGAGGGCGGCCGCGATGCGCGCGCCCTCGGCGGCATCGTCGGCGATCCCGCCGCAGTCGGGGTCGATCGCGAGATCGCCGTAGAACCGCGCGGTGTTCATGTCGATCGGCGGCAGGGCCGGCGATTTGAGGGCGGCGAGCGCCGTTGCGTGGGGCGGGTGGCAATGCAGCACCACGCGGACATCCGGCCGCGCGCGGTGGAGCATGCCGTGGATCGTCCAGGCCGAGGCATCCGGCGCGTGCGGACCGTCCATCACGGAGGGGTCATCGGCGTCGAGAAGCAGCAGGTCGCTGGCGCGGATCGAGGCGAAGTGCCGCCATCTGGGGTTCATCAGGAACCGGCGGCCATCGTCGGAAACGGCCACGCTGAAATGGTTCCCCACCGACTCGTGCCAGTCGAAGCGCGCGGCCAGCCGAAAGGCCGCGGCCAGATCGACGCGCAGCGCCTCGATCGCAGTGCCCGGGGCGGCGTCCTTCACGTGAAGCGACCTTCGGACACCAGCGCGCGGTAGAGACCGCGCAGCTCGCCCCGGTCGGTGTAGGTGCCGCGCAGGTAGCGCTCTCCGCTCGTGGCGGAATACGCGGCGCGGCCATGCACCACCCGGTGATTGTCGAACGAGATGCACTCGCCCGCCGCGAGCGTGAAGCGCATCACGTATTCCTCGTCCTGCAGCATCCGCCCAAACTTGACGAAGGCCGGATAGTAGCTGTCGAGCAGCCTTTGCGGCAGGTCGAAGATGTCGGCCATGTGCTGGCTGATAGTCACGCCTGCCACCTCGCCCTTGTGGTCGAGCTCGATCACCCGCTGGCGGGCGCGCATGTCGATGCCGTCGTGCTCCTTGTAGAAGGGCACCTCGGTCTCCGACAGGAGTCGGAAGGCCTCGGGGTCGGCCGCACGGAGATCGTTGGCGACGGCGGTGCCGTCGAGAAACAGGTTGCGACCACCCTCGACGCTGTTGCGGCGGCAGTGCAGGTACTGGATGCCGGGCGCGAGTTCCTCGGCCGGAACATCCGTGTGCAGCTCAAGCGCCTTCGACGTGTAGGCGAGGTTCGTCGGCCTGATATGCGTGCGCACGTCGAAATAGGCGCCGAAGAAGCTCGGCCGGATCGTGCCCAGCAGCCCGGCCGTCCGGGTCAGCCCCTCGTCGGTGTCGGGCATGTCGGTGACGATGGCGATGCCCTCGACCAGCAGCGCCTCCATCCAGCGGCGCCGCTCGGCGGCATCTTCGAGAAGGACGGGATGCGAAACGCGGGTGACGTTTGGGTAATGATCGGCGAACCATGGCCGCCGTGGGAGATCGGCGGGGTCGGGCCTGCGGGCGCCGATGGCGTAGCTTGCGAGCATGTCGAGCGGATAGCGCGACACATGGTCCTCTCCCGCCCAGCGGATCACGAGCGCGCCGTCGTCGACCCTCGCCTCGGCCGGGCGCGGCGTCTCGGCATGGTGAAAGACGTCGAAACTCCGCTCCCGCGTCTCGGGATCGAAGGAGGTCGGGCAATTGTCCCGCAGCCACCAGGCGTTGAAATAGGCCGGTCCGGTTCCGGGAAGGGTCATCGTCAGCCCGTTGTCTTCCAGCACGACCGCGTCGATCTGTGCGCCGTCCATCTCTCGTCCCTTCGTGGCCTGGCCGGTTTCCGCACGACGCTATGCCCGAGCCGGACTGCACGAAACGGCGATTGCGCTAAAGGAAATATTACCGAATGCTTATGCTATGGACCACGATCTGCCGCCGCTCCGCCTGCTGACAGCCTTCGCCGCGGTTGTCCGAACCGGCTCCGTCCAGGCGGCCGCGGCAGAGCTCAACGTGACGCAGCCCGCGATCAGCCAGGCGGTGCGAAAGCTCGAGGATCACATCGGCCTGCCCCTGCTCGATCGCGGCAGCCGGCCGGCGCGGCCGACCGAGGCGGGATATGCGCTCGCCGCCACGACGACCGAGAGCCTTTCGAGGATCGCCGATCTTCTCGACGGGCTGCGGCAGGCCGAGGCCGGGCGCGCAAAGACGGTGACCGTCGCCTGTTCGGTGGGTGTGGCCACCTACTGGCTGATGCCGCGCCTGTCGGTCTTCTACCGCGCGCATCCCGAGCTTCTCGTCAACGTCGTCACGACGCAGTCGGGCGTTCCGGCGCTCGCCGACGGAATCGACGTGGCGATCCGCTACGGGCACGGGCGCTGGAGCGACGGCGACGTCCACCATCTCTTCGACGAGGCGGTCGAGCCGGTCTGCGCGCCATCACTGCGCGCACGGTTCGAGGGGGCGGTTGCGCCGAACGCGATCTCGCTTCTCCATGTCCGGTCGCCCGAGGCGTCGTGGTTGACGTGGCCCGACTACCTGAGCGGAACCGGTCAGCCCGTCGTCCGGGGCGGCGGCCAGTCCTTCACCAACTACGTTCAGGCGACGCAGGCCGCGCTGGAAGGCCACGGGATGATGCTGGGCTGGCGGTCGATCACCGGCGCCCTGGTCGCGGCGGGTAACCTGACACCGGCGGGCCTTCCGGCCCTCGCCCCGGGTGACGCCTTCCACCTTGCGCTGCGCCACAAGAAGACCGGGGAGGCGACCGAGAAGTTTGCCCGCTGGCTCCGGTCGCATGCGCGGGCGGAATACGCGCCGAGCGCGCACGACCCCGCCCGATCTGGCGCTGCCTGACCCTGCGACACCCCGCGACCCGGCCTTCGAGAGACGTAGATGCGACCGGCCTCGGCGTGGTCCGGCCGGCCCGTCCGCGTTGCCGGCCACACTCGCGTCAGCCCCGGAACAGGAGCATCCGACGACGGGCGCCGGAGGGTGATCGGCCGCGACCGTGGGCGTGGAGACCAGGTCGGTCACCGCAGATGGTGTCTACGACACGCGCAAGTGCCACAACGCCATCGCCGACCGAGGCGCTCGTGCGTCCGGGGTAAGGGGACGTCCGAGCTTCACACGCTTTGCGCAACAAAGCCGTCGGGATCGAGAAACGCGTTCGCCGGCTCGGCGATCGCGGCGCAGCGCCCGCCCAACGCCCGAAAGCCCCGTTCGCACGCCCACGGCGCGCCGTATTCCGGGTTCGTCAGGTAGGCGTTCTCGGGCACCCCATGGGCAGGCAGCCCGCTGCGTCGGTCAGGAAACCGCGGTCGCATGTCCAGCCGCGGCCGGTCGCGCGGCCGGTCGCGCGGCCCGAAAGGAAGGCATTGGCCGGCACCTCGACGGCCTCGCAGCCGCCGTCCGCCCGGCGAAAGCCGCGGTCGCATTCCCAATCTTGGCCCGGCGACGTCAGGAAGGCATTGTCGGGCACCGGGATGCTGTCGCGGGCAAAGTCGCCGACTGCGCAGGCATGCCCAGCCGGAGCCGTAGGCGTGCCCGGTCGGATACGCGTTCTCGGGCAAATCGACCGAGATGCACCCTACGCCAGCCCCGTGGATGCGGGACTGATCGAGTTTAGCCCGGCCGGCGAGTCTTTGCCCCTCGCGCAGAATTCGGGCGGCCTGGCCGGACAGGCCCTCACCGACGCGTCCCCGGCGCGCCGCGACCAGCCGGCGTTGCCCCTTGGGTCGCCGGAGCCTGGCCCGCTCGCCCTCGGAAAGCGGGGCGAGCGCCGAGAGCTTCCGCCAGCGGGCTCGGCTGCGGAGCAGGTGCCCCAGACAGGCCGGAGCGGCGGAGGCCGCGCCGGGCGTCTGGCCGGCGCGTCTGGCCGGCGCGGCCGGAGTACAGCGGGTCGGGAGGCAGGCAGGGCGTGGAGGCATCCGATCTCCACACTGCAGGGGCCAGCCGAGGGGAGCGGCCGTGCCGGGCCCGGGCAACGCCGATCCCGCCCGACGGGCGTGAAGGGCCGCAGGTCTGAGAGAGACGCCCGCGGCGAAATGTGCAGGGATCACCCTGCCCTTCGCTCTTGCAGGCGCGGTCCCTCGAAGTTTCAATGGTCCAAGGGAGGAGCTCCGGTGGGAAAACAGGACGTCTTGCTCGACGCGGAGGTTTTCCTTCGTACATCCATGCGCTTCGCCGCAAAGCGGAACGCGTTCGACCGGCCGGCCGTCGAGGCCCTTGCGAACGACATCGTCGCTGGGCTCGCGCGCGCCGCGGAGCGGGGAACCAGGTTCGAGAACCCGGTGATCGACGGGGGCAACCTCGAGGCCTTCTGTGACGCCCTCGTGCAGCCCCGGCCGGACGCCGCGCTCGACTTCATTCGCCAGCGCCGGGACGCGGGCCTGACACGGCAGGGCGTGTATCTCGGCTATATCGGCGCCGCGGCGCGGAAGCTGGGCGAAGGATGGGACGAGGGCCGGCTGTCCTTCGTGGAGGTGACGATCGGAACCGGCCATCTCTACGCCCTGATGCGGGCGCTGCGGGCCGAAGGGCCACCGGGCGGGCAGGCCTATGACGGGCGCCGGCATGCGCTCTTCGCCACGGTTCCCGGCGAGACCCACGGCATCGGCATCACCATGGCGGCCGACCTGTTCCGCGAAGCGGGGTGGGATATCGACCTGCAGGTGGGCCGGGATCACGACGGAATCGTCGCCCATGTCGAGACCCTGCAGCCGCAGATCATCGGACTGTCTCTCAGCACCGATCACCGCCTGCAGGACCTCATTCGCCTCGTCGTGGCGCTGCGCATGACCGTCCCGCGGGCCGTCATCGGTGTCGCCCCGGGAGCGGAACTGGATGACGCGCAGATCACGGAGATCGTCGATATCGACCTTCTGTTCCACGACGCACGCACCGCCTGCGCCGACCTCGACCGCCTGATCCGCGTGCGGGGCTGACGCCAGATCCGGCAGCATGGTCCGGGTCGGGTCGCCCGCCGCGGGTGCCGCACCCCCGACGCTCGAAGATGGATGGCGTGATCTAGTTCGGTGTCGCCCGATCCGGCGCTCGAACGCCGTATCGGGCGAGAGGGACGACCGCCCGGTGGCGCGACGCCACGCCCCGCCGAGCGCGCCGCGCCGGCGTGTGTCGGACGATCTTGGCGTCGATGCGCCCTGACGGTCGGCGACATGCCGGGGATCTCGCGAGCCCCGGACCCCGGCCGCGCGCCGATGCCGTCGTCCCGGCCCGGCTTGGAGACGCCCCCCGCCGCGCGGAATCTGCCTCGGCGAGCGGCGCAGGAAGCGCGCTTCGGACCGCGCCGTGCCCGTGCACTCGCTGCCGTCGCCGGCCAGCGCAACGGTCACGATGATCGACATCGCCTCCAAGGGCGCCCCGGCACGGTCCCGCCCGGCGATCTCGCGCCGGCCGTGGCCGTGCGACACTCGAGCAAGGGAGAAGCCGGGGAACCGACCCTCCAACGACGCCACCCGCCAGACCGGAGCCGTGCCGCCGAGCCTCGCCCGACCGGAGCCGCCCCCGGAGCCGCCCCCCCCCGAGCGACATGGCATCGGGTCGCCCGGATCATCCGACGACGCGACAGGGCGCCATGCTCAGGCTGTCGCCGCACCCGCAACCGACCGGCTTTCTCGCGGGCCGCTGCCCTCACGCGACCGCTTGCGCCCGCGGCTTGGTCCCATACCCTAGTCGCCATGGATGCGCGCGCGCCCCGTCCCCACGACCCTGCAACCGGCCCATCGGCCGAGGGCCGCCGCCTGCCGGAGCGGCTGGCCGCCTGCCGGCTTTGCGCGGGGCGCTTCGCGGCGACGAAGACGGCGCATGCGCCCCGGCCGGTGATCTGGTTCCGCCCCGGCGCGCGCCTGCTGATCGCCAGCCAGGCGCCGGGGATGCGGGTCCATGCCGCCGGCACGCCCTTCCGAGATGCCTCGGGCACGCGGCTGCGAGCGTGGCTGGGGCTCGACGAGGCGGCCTTCTACGACCGGTCCCGCGTGGCGATCGTGCCGATGGCCTTCTGCTTTCCCGGCTACGACGCCAAGGGCTCCGACCTGCCCCCGCCGAGGCTCTGCGCCGAGACGTGGCGGGCCGAGGCGCTGGCCCATGCCGGCCCCGTGCGCCTGACGCTGCTGATCGGCGGCTACGCACAGCGCTGGCACCTGGGCGGGAGGGCGAAGGGCGGCGTGACGGCGACTGTCGCACGCTGGCGCGAGTTCGCCCCGGAGGTGATCCCCCTGCCCCATCCCTCCTGGCGCAACACGGCCTGGCTGAAGCGCAACCCCTGGTTCGAGGCGGAACTGCTGCCGGTGCTGCGCGCCCGCGTGGCGGAGGTGATGGGATGAGCGAGGCAACCCCTCTCGACGCGGCCGCGGCCGCGATGCAGGCCGCGGCCGACGACGACGACGCGCGGCTCGCCTTCTACGCCCGGCTCGTCGAGGCAGAGCTCTTCCTGATGCTGCAGCGCGACCCCGAGCCCGGCTCCGACACGGTGGAGCCGCGGATCTTCCCGCTCGACGAGGGGCCGTTCGTGCTGGCCTACGACCGGGAGGACCGGCTGGCGCGCTTCGCCGGGGGCCCCACGCCCTATGCCGCGATGGCCGGGCGGCGGGTGGTCGAGATGCTGGCGGGGCGCGGCATCGGGCTGGGGGTGAACCTCGGCGAGGCCCCCTCAGAGACGCTGCTGCCGGCCGAGGCGGTGGAGTGGCTCGCCGGCACGGTGGCGCACCGGCCGGCCGAGGCGGTGGCCCAGCCGCGCGAGATCGCGCCGCCCGACGCGCTGCCCGAGCGGCTCCTGCGCGCCCTCGACGCCAAGCTCGCGCGGGCCGAGGGGATGGCCGAGGCCGCCTTCCTCGCCACGGTCGCCTACGAGGGCGGCGCGAGCTCGCACATGCTGGCCTTCGTCGGCGCCGCGCCGGGGGCGGAGGGGGCGCTGTCGCGCGCCGCGGGAGAGGCGCTGACCTTCTCGGGTCTGGAAGCGGGCACGCTCGACGTGGCCTTCCTGCCCGCCGACCATATCCTTGTCGCACGCCTCGCCCGCGTCGCCCTGCGCTTCGACCTGCCGCGCGCCGCGGCGCCCGCAGCGCACCGCGCCCCCGGCACCGACCCCGACGCGCCGCCCCGCCTGCGGTGATGCGCGCCCCCGCCCCGCGGCAGCGCCTCCGGACCGAAGCATGCGGCGCAGGGACCGGCTCCGATGGCGCGGGCGCGCGCCCAAGGCTGCACCGATGCCCCCGAGGCGGCCTGCGCGGCGGTGCGCGGCACGGCGCGTCTGGCGCCTGCGCCGTGCCTTTCCCGCGGGAACGCCATGACCCGGCGGCCAAGGCCACGCCGCGCCGCGCCAGACGGGGAACGCCGCGCCCGCCTTGCCTTCGCAGGCCCATCCGGTCACGCTGGACATGGCAGGGGGCGAGGGGCACGTGAGCAGCGAGACGGGGCATGTCGGGATCAATGCCGCGATCTGGGGTGTCGCCACCGGCGGCACGCTCCTGGCGCTGTTCAACACGCCCGCGCCGTGGTGGGTGTGGGCGGGCGCCATCGCGTGGCTGCTGCTCTGGGTGACGGCGCTGCTCAACCTGTCCGACGGGGCGAGCCGCGCCTTCGTCGCCGGCACGCTGCGCAGGTCGAGCTACACCCAGATCTACACCACCCTCACCCGCCGCAACGTGATGGCCGTCTGGCGGCGCGTCTGCGACGACGCCGACGACCGCGATTCGGTGCCGACGCTGTTCCGCGCCGCGCTGACCTGGCGGCTCTACGACGCCGCGCTGCTGATCGCGGTGGTCTATCCCATCGCGCTGCCGGTGGCGCAATGGATCGCGACGGGCGAGGCGGCGCGGGTCGGCAGCGCGGTGCTGGCGGAGCCGGCGCCCTTCTGGTGGGAGCGCGCGGTGCCGGGCGCCTTCGTCATCCTGCTCCTCGGCCTTGTGGGGCGAAAGCTGGCGGCAGCCAGTCCGCGTGACGCGGTTCGGAGGAACGCGGACTGGCTGTTGGTAGCCGCAGCCGCAGTCGCAGGCGCAGGCGCAGGCGCAATCGCAGTCGCAGGCGCAGGCGCAGGCGCAGTCGCAGCCGCAGCCGCAGGCGCAGCCGCAGTCGCGGGCGTAGCCGCAACCGCAGCCGCAGCCGCAACCGCAGCCGCAATTGCAGCCACAGCCGCAGTCGCAGGCGCAGCGCTACTCGTAGTCCTCTTGGCAGTCGCGAGGCTCGATGCCCGCGGCAGGCCGCGGCTCGCCCGGGCGGGCCTGACGGCCGCGATCGTCGCTGCTCTCGCCCTGACCGCCGCCCTGATCGACTGGACGGCGGTGCCGGACGCCCTCCGCTCCCTCTTCCTCTTCCTCGCCGTCCTGCCGCTGCTGAATGCCCTGTTCGACACCGCCTCCTACGCCGTCACGCTCACCTTCCTTCGGCGGGGGTTGCGGGCGCGGCTGCCGCTGCTCTGGGGGGTGGCGGACCTCGCGGTGGCCTGCCTGCTGTTTCTCGCCCTCGGCGCGACGCTCGTCGCGGCCGTCCACGGGCTGAACCTGCTGGCGGGCGTGCCCATTCTCGATCTCGGGGCGCTGTTCGCGGGGGTTTACACGGCGCCGGGCGACTACGTGTGGCTCTGCCTGATGCTGTTCTCCACCATCCTGCCGACGGCACTGCACTTTCTCGTCAGCCTGCTCGGGCTGCAGGGGGTGTGGCCGCGGGCATGGCGGCGGCCGGTTGCCGACTGGATCGGCGAGGCCGACGGCAGCGCGCTCAGGGCCGTGCGCGCGGCGCTGGCGCTGAGCCTGATCTGGTGGCTGCCGCTCGCGCTGCTCGGCACCGCGCTCTGGGCGCTCTGGGCCATCGGCGGCGAGGCGATCCGCGCCGGCCTCGCGCTCTACCTCGACGGCCTGATGTGGATCGCGCAGGTGCCGGTGGGCGCGCTCTGAGCGATCAGCCGCCCGGCGCGTCGGGCGGCAGGCCCTCGCCCAGGGCGGCGAGCATCTCCTCGGCGGCGGCGGTGACGGAGGTCTCGCCCGCCGACACGGCATCGCCCAGCCGCTGCATCCGCGCGCGCATCGCGGGCTCGGCGGTGAGGCGGGCAAGCAGGCCCTGCCGCACCTCCTCGACGAACCAGCCGCGCGCCTGCTCCGCGCGCCGCCGCTCCCAATGGCCTTCCGCCTTGCGCCAGTCGGCGAGCGCGCGCATCTCGTCCCAGGCGGCCTCCAGCCCGTCGCCCGACACCGCCGAGACGGTCATCGCCTTCGGAAACCCCTCGGGGTCGTGCGGACGCTTGCGCAAGAGCCGCAGGGCGCCGGCATAGTCTGCGCAGGTGCGCTGGGCAGGGGCGCGCAACTCGCCGTCGGCCTTGTTGACGAGGATGAGGTCGGCGATCTCCATGATGCCGCGCTTGACCCCCTGCAACTCGTCGCCACCTGCCGGCGCCAGCAGCAGCACGAAGAGGTCGGCCATCTCGGCCACGACCGTCTCCGACTGTCCCACCCCCACCGTCTCGACCAGCACCACGTCGAAGCCCGCCGCTTCGCAGAGCGCCACCGCCTCACGGGTGCGGCGGGCGACTCCGCCGAGATGCGATTGCGCCGGCGAGGGGCGGATGAAGGCGGCCGGATCGCGCGAGAGCCGCTCCATCCGCGTCTTGTCGCCGAGGATCGAGCCACCCGAGCGCGCCGAGGACGGGTCGACCGCGAGCACGGCGACGCGCAGCCCCTGCGCCGTCAGCATCAGCCCGAACGCCTCGATGAAGGTCGACTTGCCGACGCCCGGCGTGCCGGAGAGACCGATGCGCAGCGCCTGCCGCCCGCAGCCGGCCAGCCGTTCCGACAGGCGCACGGCCGCGGCGCGGTGATCCGGCCGGGCGCTCTCGATCAGGGTGATCGCGCGCGCCAGCGCCCGCCGTTCGCCCGCTTCAACCGACGCCGCCAGCGCCTCGACATCCATCCCCTTGCCTCCGCTCTGCGCCGGGGGCAGCGCGCCCCGGCTCCGGGCGCCCTACCTGCCCCCGCGGCGGCGCCCTGTCCAGCGGGCCGGGTCCTTGCCTGCCGCCCCACCCCGCTGCGGATCGACGCGGCACCGTCGCAATGAGCGCATCCGAGACAGAACGACGCCAGGCACGCCGGATCGGCGCCCGACGACGGCAGGGCGCACGGCCGGATCGTCGCCGCGGCCCTGCGCGGCGGGGGGGCGCTGCCCGCGCCCGGCCCGCCCCCTCATCCTGGCGCAAATACTCCGGGGGAGTCGCCGAAGGCGGCGGGGGCGGCGCCCCCTGTGCCGCGGCCGGGGCAGGACGCGGCTGACGGGGTTGAAGATGCCCCCGGGGTCGGCACTTCTCGCGGCCCCCGGCGGCGACGAGGACACGCCGCGCGGGGGCCGGGGCGCCGTCGCCCCGGGGGGTCGGGCGGGCCGCTCAGGCCCGGCCGTAGGCCTCGGCGATGGCGACCTGCATCGCGTCCGCGGCCGAGCGCTCGCCCCAGATCACAAGCTGGAAGGCGGGGTAGTAGCGCTCCGCCGCGGCGACGGCGGTGCCGATCAGACGGTCGATCTGGTCGGGGCAGGGCATCTGCCCCCCGGCCATCACCAGGCCGTAGCGCCAGGTCATCAGCCGCTGGTCGGGCCAGAAGGCGAAGGCCCCGGCCCAGCAGGCGTCGTTGACCGCGTTGAGACACTCGTAAAGGGCGGGCAGCCTGTCCTCGGGCGGCTCCATCTCGAACGTGCAGATCAGCCGCAACGTCTCGTCGTAGCCCGACCAGGCGAGCGTGATCGAATAGTGCTTCCACTGGCCCTCGACGGCCATGGCGATCTGGTCGTCGCCGATCCGGTCGAACTCCCACGCATGGCGCTCGGCGAGCGATTCCACGATGTCTATGGGGTGAAGCTCGTCGGTGAGATAGCTTTCGGAAAGCGACATGCCCGGCCTCTTGGGTTGGCCCCGGCGCAATCGGTCGCATCGCCCCCATTGCACCAAGGGCTTGGTGCCTGCTCAAGGTGCGGCGTGCCTTTGCGCCGCCCTCACGAGATATGGTGGGGGGTCGCAGCGGCGCTGTAAAGTGAAATTTTGTGACAGCGGTGCGGCTGCCCGCAATATCTTGAGGGCGGCCGCACGATCTGTGGGCTGGTCAGGCGGCGATCGGCCCGGCCGCGGCGACCTCGGCGGCGGCGCGGTCGCGCGGCGTCGCGATGGGCGCCTCGACGGGCCGCTCCCGCGACGCCGCGCAGGGCGTCCGGGGTGCGGCGGCGAAGCGCAGCCCCCTGGCGCGCAGCGATTCGACGAGTTCGGGCGACAGGCCGGCGGCGGCGAGCTTGGCGCGGATGCGCGCCACGTAGACGTCGACGATACGGGCGCCGGGCTCGTCCTCGAAGCCGTAGAGGCGGTCCATCACCTCGTCGCGCGCCACGGTACGCCCGCCGGCGAGCATCAGGAGCTCCAGCACGTCGTATTCGCGCGGCGAGAGGGCGATGCGCCTCGGCCCGTCGGCGCCCTCGCCCGGAAGGCGCAGGCGGCGGCGGCCGGCACAGGCTGTGCGGGTGGCGGGGTCGAGCTCGAGCCCGGCGAGGCAGAGTCGCCCGGTGTGGAAGCCCGCCGCGCCCATGACCATGGCGCGCAGGCGCGCGGCGAGTTCCGGGGCCGGCACCGGCAGGTCGAGCACCGCGTCGACGCCCGCGGCATAGAGCGCACGGCGCGCGGGCCAGTCGAGGCCCGGCTCGGCCGGCGCGACGACGGGCAGGCGGGGCGCAGCCTGGCGGATCTGCGCCACGACCCGGTCGGCCTCGGCGCCCGGCAGGGGCGCGGCGACCAGAACGGCGTCCTGTCGCCCGTGGCGGACGAAGTCGAGCAGGCTCTCGGCGTCCTCCACCCGGCTGAGGCGGAAGCCGGCGGCGTCGAGGTCGTGGGCCACGGCCATCATCGGCCAGGTCGTGTCGGTGATCAGAAGTCGCATCGCGATGCCTCCGCGCAGGGGATCCGGCGCACGGCAACGGGCCGGCTCGGGATCGGGGCCAAGGGTGGGAGTGCGCCGTTCTGGGCTGCTGGCGGGCCGCGCGCCCCGGGTGAAGGGGTGGGCCGCCCGTCTGGACATCTTGGCTACGGAGGGCTCGACGCGCGGTCAAGCGCGAGGCATGGGCGCCAGCGGGGTGTTTTGGCGGCAAAAATGTGGCGACATCGCCAGAGCGGGCCCAATCGTGGCGCAAATGTGGCAGACCCGCCCGACACGGCTGGACCAGGGCGAATCCGACCCGTCCGACGGGCGCTCGAAGGATGGCGGCGCGAGACGGCCGGTGCGGACGGATGGAGGCGGCGGGGCGGCGGGTGGCGCTGCACGTCGGGGGCATGCGGTGCCGCGCCGGGCACACCGCGGTGCGAGCGCCGCGCGGGTCGGCCGCGCGCCGGCTCCGCCACAAGGGCCTACCTTTCGCCTCGCCGAGGGCCGGCTCTGGCTCCGCCGGAAAGGGTATCGACCGCGGACAGGCGGCACGCGTCCGAAAGCTTGGGCTGGCGGGCGGCACCTGCGCCGCGCCGCCGGACGCTGGAACGTGCGGGGCGTCAGCCGGCCTTGCCGGCGGCCTCCAGCGCGTCGATGCGGGCCTTGAGGGCCTCGTTCTCCTCGCGCGCCTTCTGGGCCTGGGCGCGCACCGCGTCGAACTCTTCCCGCGTGACGAGGTCGCGGTCGGCGAGCCAGCGGTCCATCATCGATTTCAGCGCGTTCTCGGCCTCCTCGCGGGCCCCCTGCGCCACGCCCATCGCGTTGGTGGCGAGCTGCGAGAGGTCGTCGAGGATCTTGTTGCGGCTCTGCATGGGAGCACTCCGTCGTTACATGCCCCGTATATGGTCCGCCGTGCCGGGCGGCTCAAGGTTGACTTCGCCGCGGCCGCCCGGCGACAAGCGGTGAAAGAGGCGCAGCACAGGCATGACAGGCACGGCATGACAGGCACGGCATGACAGGGCAGGCATGACAGGGCGGGCATGACGGGAATCGCGGCCACCATCCCCTTCCCCGACATCGGACCCGATCTCTTCTCGGTCGAGCTGTTCGGCATGTCGTTCGCGCTGCGCTGGTATGCGCTCGCCTACATCGCCGGCATCCTGATCGGCTGGCGCATGGTCGTGGCGCTCGTCAGGCGCCCCGCGCTCTGGCCCGGCGGGCGCGCGCCGATGCGCCCCGAGCAGGTCGAAGAGCTGCTGACCTGGGTGATCCTCGGGGTGATCCTCGGCGGGCGGCTCGGATTCGTGCTGTTCTACCGCCCGCTGCACTACCTCGAGAATCCGCTCGAGATCTTCATGCTCTGGCAGGGCGGCATGGCCTTCCACGGCGGCCTTCTGGGCGTCGTCGTCGCGGTGTGGATCTTCACCGGCCGGCACGGGATCGACCGGCTGAGCGCGGCCGACGCGCTGGCCATCGCGACGCCGCCGGGGCTGCTGCTGGGGCGTCTGGCCAACTTCGTCAACGCCGAGTTGTGGGGCCGCCCCTGGGAGGGCCCGTGGGCGATGGTCTTTCCGACCGACCCGCTCGGTCTGCCGCGCCACCCCTCGCAGCTCTACGAGGCGGCGCTGGAGGGGCTGGTGCTGGGCGCGGCGCTGCTGTGGCTTGCGCTGCGGCGGCGGGCCCTTCACCGGCCCGGGCTGGTCGCGGGGATCTTCTTCGCGGGCTATGGGGCGGCGCGCTTCGTGGTGGAGATCTTCCGCCAGGCCGACCCGCAGTTCATCACTGTCGACAACCCGATGGGCTTCGTCATCGGCTCGGGCGCGATCGGCGTCACGATGGGCCAGCTGTTGTCGCTGCCGATGGTGGCGCTGGGGCTTGCTCTGGCGGGCTGGGCCCTGGCGCGGCGGCCGCGGCCGGCATGAGCCGGGGCGCGGCGGATCGCGGCGACCCGCCCGGATCGGAGGGCGGCCCGGACGGCGCCCCCGGCGGTGGGCAAACGCCCCTCGCCGACCTGCTGCTCCGCCGCGTCGCCACGACGGGGCCGCTCACGGTGGCGGAGTTCATGGCCGAGGCGCTGCTGCACCCGGCCCACGGCTACTACACCACCCGCGATCCCCTCGGCACGACCGGCGATTTCACCACCGCGCCCGAGATCACCCAGATGTTCGGCGAGCTCGTCGGCCTCGCGCTGGCGCAGGCCTGGCTCGACCAGGGCCGTCCGGCGCCATTCGCGCTGGCCGAGCTCGGCCCCGGGCGGGGCACGCTGATGGCCGACCTGCTGCGCGCGACCGACGCGGTGCCCGGCTTCCGCGACGCGTCCTCGGTCACGCTGGTCGAGGCCTCGCCCCCCCTGCGCGCGGCCCAGGCCGAGCGGGTGGCGGGCGCGAGGTGGGTCGACCGGGCAGAGGCCCTCCCAGAGGGCCGCCCGCTCTTCCTTGTCGCCAACGAGTTCCTCGACGCGCTGCCGATCCGCCAGTTCGTCCGCGATGGCGCCGGTTGGCGCGAGCGGATGGTCGCGGCAGAGAGCGGTCGAATCGCCTTTGCGCTCGGCCCCCCGGCGCGGCTCGACGCGCTCGAGACCCGGCTTGACGACACCGCCGAGGGCGAGATGGTCGAGCTCTGCCCCCCCCTGCCCGCCATCGTCGGCGAGATCGCCCGCCGGATCGCGGCGCATGGCGGCTGCGCGCTCCTCGTCGACTACGGCGGCTGGCGCTCGCGTGGCGACACGCTGCAGGCGGTGCGCGCCCATGCGCCCGCCGGGCCCCTCGACGCGCCGGGCGCCGCCGATCTCACCGCCCATGTCGATTTCGAAGCGGTGGCGCGCGCCGCCCGCGCCGCGGGGGCCGAGGCCTGGGGGCCGGAGCCGCAGGGCGAGTGGCTGATGCGCCTCGGCCTCGGGCCGCGGACCGAGGCGCTGGCCCGGGCCCTGCCGGCGGGGCCGAGACGCGACAGCCATCTCGATGCCGCGCGCCGCTTGACCGAGCCCGCCCGGATGGGGACGGTGTTCAAGGCGTTGGCGCTGACCGCCCCCGGCGCCCCCCCGCCTGCCGGCTTCTCCGGCCGCGCACCGGCAAGCGGCCCCGACGATCCGACGACCCGGCCGTCCCCCGGCCGGCCACCCGCGTAGAGAGACAGACCAGCGGCCGAGGGCCGGCCCGCCCTCACTCCCCCGTGACCGGCCCGCCGCCCGGAGCCGACCTGACAGACCACGACACGGCGCCGGATCGCCGCCGAAGACCAGACCGCCCCGACTCGACCCGCACGCGACGACAACGCCCCGCAACCCTCCCGCCCCGACAGACCGAATGACGCTCGAGATCCTCACCGCCGACGCCCTCGCCCCCCTCCGCCACGGATTCTTCACCCGGCGGGGCGGCGCCTCGTCAGGCATCTTCGCGGGGTTGAACTGCGGGCGCGGCTCGTCCGACCAGGCGCACGCGGTCGAGATCAACAGGGCGCGCGTGGCGGATGCGATGGGGGTCGCGCCCGAGGCTCTGGTCTCGGTCACCCAGGTGCACTCGGCCAACGTCGCGCGGGTGACAGAGGGCGGCCGCCATGGGCAGGAGCGCGCCGACGCGATGGTGACGGACGTGCCCGGACTCGCCCTGTCGGTGCTCACCGCCGACTGCCAGCCGGTGCTCTTCGCCGATGCCGAGGCGGGCGTGATCGGCGCGGCCCATGCCGGCTGGCGCGGCGCTCTCGACGGCATCCTCGAGGCGACGCTCGAGGGAATGGAGGCGCTTGGCGCCGAGCGCGGGCGGGTGGTCGCCGTCATCGGCCCCACGATCAGCCAGGGCGCCTACGAGGTCGGCCCCGAATTCGTCGAGCGCTTCGTCGACGAGGATCGCGGCAACGCCCGCTTCTTCGCGGGCGGCAAGGGCGACAGGGCGCAGTTCGACCTGCCCGGCTACTCGCTCCACTGCCTGCGGTCGGCCGGGATCGGCCATGCCGAATGGACGCGGCACTGCACCTATGCCGACGAGGCGCGCTTCTACTCCTACCGGCGCTCGGTGCACCGGGCCGAGGCCGATTACGGTCGCCTGATCGCCGCGATCCGGCTCTAGAGGGCCGCGCCTTGTGGCGCGCGCGACCGCCGCGCCATCGCGGGCCGGAGCCATCGCCCCGATTCGGAGCGGCCGCTTGCCGAATGTGGCAGGATCGGACCATGACCCGGAAACAAATCGCACGCGCGGATGCGGATTGCGTACGGGATCCGAGCGAAAGACGACGACTTTTTGACGAAGGCGGTCGACCTGCGGCATCCCTCTTATCACACAACGTCCTTCTGCAGCCGGTGGGGGCCGTGCAGTTGTGACCGACCCGAAAGGATCGGACGCATGGCGACCTCTCTCTCTCCCGCCGCGCGCAGCGCGACGGGACGTCCCAGGGCCCTCTCGAGCAGGCCCGTCTCCAGACCCGCCCGCGGGGGCGCGGATATCGGGCGCGACCAGCCTCTCACGCGCCGCTACGACATCCGCGCCCTCGCCGGCGACGGGACGATCGACGAAATCACCCGCGTCGCGCCCGCGACCCCGGTGTTCGAAGACGCCTTCGCCGCCCTCGCCCGCGGCACCCTCGTCGCCACGGCCGAAGGGCCCGTCGCGGTGGAGGATCTCGTGCCGGGCATGATGATCGAGACCGTCACCGCCGGGCCGCAGCCGCTCCTCTGGGTCGGCGCGATGACGGTCTATCCCGACATGCGCGGCCTGGGTCCTGGCGGGGGCCCGGGCGGGGGCGAGGCCGCCAGCCTCACCCGGATGTCCGCCGATGCCTTCGGCTTCGGCCGCCCCGCTCCCGACCTCGTGCTCGGGCCGCGGGCGCGGGTGCTGTACCGGTCCGCCGCCTGCCGCGACCTCGTCGGCGCGGCCGAGGCCTTCGCGCCCGCGCGTGCCTTCGTCGACGGCGACGGGGCGATCCGCGTGGCGCCCGTCTCGCCGGTGCGGGTGTTCCACCTTGCCTTCCACGGCCAGCAGGTGATCCGCGCCAACGGCATGGAGGTGGAGAGCTACCACCCCGGCGGCGACCCGGCCTCGATGATGACGCGCGAGACGCTGGAGCTTTTCCTCGCGCTCTTCCCCCACATCGACCCGGCGGCGGATGACGGAACGGGCGGCTTCGGGCGGCTCTCCGTGCCGCGCCTGACCGCCTTCGAGCTGGACAGCCTCCGCGCCGCCTGAGGGCCGGAGCCCAGCGGCACGGGCGGGGCTGGATGGGGCTGTGGGGCCTGGTGGGCGCGTGGCCTCGTGGGGTGGGGGCCTCGTGGGGTGGGGCCTCGTGGGGTGGGGCCTCGTGTGGGCGGGCCTCGTGTGGGCGGGCCTCGTGGGGGGCGGGCCAGCCTCCTCGCCACCCGGCACTGCCCACGATCTCCCAAGCCCGACGCGGTCGCTTCGGACCCCGCTCCGCGCGGCCGCGCGGACCGCGCCCCGGCCGACGCCCGGACGTGGCCGACGCCTGGACGCGGCCGACGCCTGGACGCGGGCACCGCCCGTGAAGCCGTCCGAGGCCGCGCGCGACCCGCCCCGCTTCCCCCCGCACCGTCGGCCTGCCGGCCGCCGGGCCGCTGCACCAGCCGGGCGCCCAGGCCGATGCTCGGGCGTGCCCGCGCGCGCTTCGACAGCCCGCCACCGGGGCGCTCCGCCCTGACCAGTCTCCTCGCCCCGCCCGCTCTTCTTCTTGCTCCAAATATCCCGGGGGAGTCGCCGCGCAGGCGGCGACGGGGGCAGCGCCCCCTGCCCCGGTTGCAGTCGGCGGGCCGGGCCTCTAGCGTCTCGCGGCACGCAGGGAGGGTTGCGATGGTGCTCGACGAGGTGACGCGGCGCGGGATGGTGCTGCTCGGCTGCGGCCGGATGGGCGGAGCGATGCTCGAAGGGTGGCTGGCGCAAGGCGTGTCACCCTCCGCCGTCCACGTGATCGACCCCGCCCCTTCCGACTGGCTCAAGGGCACCGGCGTGCATCTGGGCGCCGCGCTGCCCGAGCGGCCCGCCGTGCTCCTGCTCGCCGTCAAGCCGCAGATGATGGACGCCGCTCTGCCGCAGGTCGCCCATCTCGGCGGGCCGGAGACGCTCGCGGTGTCGATTGCGGCCGGCATGCCCATCGCCCGGTTCGAGACCGCGCTGCCGCCGGGCACGCCGATCGTGCGCGCCATGCCGAACCTGCCCGCCTCGGTGGGCCGCGGCGTGACCGCGCTGATCGCCAGCGCAGCCGCGGGCGCGGCGGAGTTGGCGCTCGCCGAGGCGCTCCTGTCGGCCGTGGGCACCACCGTGCGGCTCGAGAGCGAGGACCAGATGGACGCGGTGACCGCGGTTTCCGGCTCCGGCCCCGGCTACGTCTTCCACATGGTCGAGGCGCTGGCTCAGGCGGGCGAGGCGCAGGGGCTCTCCCCCGATCTCGCCATGGCGCTCGCGCGCGCCACCGTGGCGGGGGCGGGCGCGCTGCTCGACACGTCGCAGGCGAGCGCGGCCGAGCTGCGCTCTTCGGTCACCTCGCAGAAAGGCACCACGGCGGCGGGCCTTGCCGTGCTCACCCGGGAGCTGCCCGACCTGATGGGCCGCACCGTGGCCGCGGCCGCCGACCGGTCGCGGGAGCTCGGCCGGTGAGCGGCGGGCCGGCAGCGCCGGAGATCGCGCTCGACGACTTCCTCGCGGTCGATATCCGCGCGGGGCGGATCGTGGCGGCCGAGCGCTTCCCCGAGGCACGCAGGCCGGCGCTGAAGCTCCGGGTCGATTTCGGCCCCGACATCGGCGTCAAGCGCAGCTCGGCGCAGATCGCCGCCCGCTACGCCCCCGAGGCGCTGGTCGGGCGGCAGGTGCTGGCGGTGGTCAACGTCCCGCCCCGCCAGATCGGGCCGTTCCTGTCGGAGGTGCTGGTGCTCGGCGTGTCGCATGACGAGGGCACGGTGGTGCTGGTCGCGCCGGATGCCGAGGTGCCGCCCGGCGCGCGCCTGCACTGAGGCCACGCGGATCGGGCAGCGGCGCGCGCTTGCCGTTGCGGCGGCGGGCCGGCGCGGCTAACCCTCGCGCTGCGGCAGGCCGCCGCGACAGGGGGGAGGACGCGCCATGCCCGACATGCTCATCACCCGGATGCTGCCCGACGCGGTGCTCGTGGCCGCGCGCGAATTCGCCACCGTCACGGTGCGCGAGGAAGAGGCGCCGCTGACCCCGGCCGAGGCGCATGCCGCGATGCAGGCCTACGACGTGGTGATCCCCACCCTCGGCGACGGCTTCCGCGCCGAGGCGTTCGAGGGCGCGCCGTTCCGCTGCCGCGGGCTGGCCAATTTCGGCGTCGGCTACAACCATATCGACGCGACGGCCGCCGCGGCGGCGGGGGTGATGGTCACCAACACCCCCGGCGCCGTCACCGACGCGACCGCCGACATCGCGCTGACGCTGATGCTGATGGTCTGCCGGCGCGCCGGCGAAGGCGAGCGGCTGGTGCGCGAGGGCGGGTGGACAGGCTGGCAACCCACCCAGATGCTCGGCCTGCACATGACCGGCAAGACACTCGGCATCGTCGGCATGGGGCGGATCGGCAAGGCCATCGCGGCGCGCGCCCATCGCGGCTTCGGCATGGACGTCGTGTTCTTCAACCGCTCGCCGGTGGCCGATCCTGGCGTTCCGGCGCAGCAGCTCGACACGCTGCACGACGTGATGGGAGCGGCCGACATCGTGGTGCTGGCCGTGCCCGCCACGACCGAGACTCACCACCTGATCGACGCGGGCGCGCTTGCGGCGATGACGCCCGGGGGCCGGCTCGTCAACATCGCGCGGGGCGACGTGGTCGACGAAGCGGCGCTGATCGACGCGCTCTCCGCGGGCCGCATCGCGGGCGCGGGCCTCGACGTCTACGAGTTCGAGCCGAAGGTGCCCGAGGCGCTGATGACGATGGAGAACGTGGTGCTCCTGCCGCATCTCGGCACGGCGGCGCTCGAGGTGCGCGAGGCGATGGGCCTGATGGCGGTCGAGAACGCCCGGGCCGTGCTCGCGGGCCGCCCCCCGCCGAACCCGGTCTGAGCCGGGCGCCGCTCCACTCGGCGGTGGCGCGCGGTCAGCAGCGTCGCCGGCGTATTTGAAACAGAAAGAAGCAGGGCGGAGCGCGCTGCGCCGTCGCCGGGCGGGGCGGGGCCGGGTGGCGGCGGACGCGATCGGGCGGCCGGGCACGGCGCATGGGCCAAGGCGGCATGGGCGCCGGCCGCCGCTTGACCCCGGCCGCGGGGCGCGCAAGGGAGGCGTCGCCCGCGCGGACGGGCGAGAGAGGGAGGGGTGGCATGGACGGAGCGTCGGCGGACCGGGCCGAGATCGTGCACACGGCGTTCCGCGCCCGCATCGCGGCGGGCGACCTGCCGCCGGGCCGGGCGCCCGAGGGGCCCCTGTCGGCAGATGAAGCGGTTTCGCTGTTCCGCGCCCAGTGCCTGTGCCGGGCGCTCGACAGGCAGGGGCGGGCGATGCAGCGGGCCGGCACCGGTTTCTACACGATCGGCTCGTCGGGGCACGAGGGGATGGCGGCGGTGGCCCACGCCCTGCGCCCGACCGACATGGCGTTCCTGCATTACCGCGACGCCGCGTTCCAGATCGCCCGCGCCGGTCAGGTCGAGGGGCAGAACCCGGCATGGGACATCCTGCTCTCTTTCGCCTGCGCGGCCGACGACCCGATCTCGGGCGGCCGCCACAAGGTGCTGGGCTCGAAGGCGCTGACGATTCCGCCGCAGACCTCGACCATCGCGAGCCACCTGCCCAAGGCGATGGGCGCGGCCCATTCAATCGGCGCCGCGAAGCGGCACCGGCCCGACCACGCGGTGCTGCCCGACGACGCGCTGGTGATGGCCTCGTTCGGCGATGCCTCGGCCAACCACTCCACCGCCCTCGGCGCGATCAACGCCGCCTGCTGGACGGCCTACCAGGGCGGGGCGATGCCGCTGTTGCTCGTCTGCGAGGACAACGGCATCGGCATCTCCGTGAAAACGCCGCCGGGCTGGATCGAGGCGGCGTTCTCCACCCGTCCCGGCCTGCGCTACGTCGCGGCCGACGGGCTCGACCTCTACGACACCCATCGCGCGGCGCGCGAGGCGGCCGACTGGGTGCGGGCGCGGCGGCGGCCCGCCTTCCTGCACCTGCGCACCGTGCGGCTTTACGGCCATGCCGGGGCCGACGTGCCGACCGCCTACCTCACCCGCGCCGAGGTGGAGGCAGACGAGGCGAACGACCCGCTGCTGCACTCCGTCCGTCTGCTGGCCGAGGCAGGGGCGCTAGCGCCCGACGCGGCGCTGGCGATCTACGACGAGACCTGCGCCGAGGTCGCGGCGAAGGCCGAAGAGGCCGGCAGACGGCCGCACCTGCGCGACGCCGCCGAGGTGATGGCCTCGCTGATCCCCCCTCAACGCCCCTGCCGACCCTCGAACGGCCCCGACCCGGCGGCGCGGCGGGCAGCCTTCGGCAGCGAGGCCGACCAGATGGACGCGCCGCAGCCGATGGTGCGCCACGTCGCCTGGGCGCTGGCCGATCTGATGCTGGAGCATCCCGAGATCGTCGTGATGGGCGAGGACGTGGGCGCCAAAGGCGGCGTCTATGGCGCGACGCGCGGCCTGCAGAAGCGCTTCGGCCGCGACCGGGTGATCGACACGCTGCTCGACGAACAGTCGATCCTCGGCCTCGCCCTCGGCATGGCGCATAACGGGTTCGTGCCCATCCCCGAGAGCCAGTTCCTCGCCTACCTGCACAATGCCGAGGACCAGCTGCGCGGCGAGGCGGCCACCCTGCCCTTCTTCTCGAACGGCCAGTTCGCCAACCCGATGGTCGTTCGGGTGGCGGGCCTCGGCTACCAGAAGGGCTTCGGCGGGCACTTCCACAACGACAATGCGCTTGCGGTGCTGCGCGACATCCCCGGCCTGATCCTCGCCTGCCCCTCGACGGGGCAGGACGCCGCGCGGATGCTGCGCGAATGCGTGCGGCTGGCCCGCGAGGACGCGCGCGTCTGCGTCTTTCTCGAGCCGATCGCGCTCTACTCGGTGCGCGACCTCGACGCCGAGGGCGACGGTGGCTGGGCCACGCCCTACCCCGCACCGCCCGAGCGGCTGCCCCTCGGCGCGGTGGGCGTGCACGGCGACGGGTCAGACCTCGCGCTCGTGACCTTCGGCAACGGGCATCGCCTCTGCCGGCAGGCGCAGACCCGGCTGGCGAAGGACGGCGTGGCGGCACGGGTGATCGACCTGCGCTGGCTCGCGCCGCTGCCCGAGGCGTCGCTGCTCGACGCGCTCGCGGGCTGCGGCGGGGCGCTGATCGTCGACGAGACGCGGCGCTCGGGCGGGGTGGCCGAGGGACTGATGGCGCTCATGGCCGAGCGGGCGCCTGGGCTGCCCGTCGCGCGACTGACGGCCGAGGACAGTTTCATCGCCACCGGGCCGGCCCATGCCGCGACCCTGCCGTCGACCGACGGCATCGTGCGGGCCGCCCGCGCCCTCCTCGGGCGGCGCTGAGAGACCGACGCGACGACGGCGGGATCGGGCCGTGGCGACGGCCGCGCCCACGGCGCCGCCGCCTGCGCGCACCGGACAGAATGACCCTCCGTGTCGGCACGGTGCGGCTGCCGCGCGTCAGCCCCGGTCGATGCCGGCATTGCGAGGGCCGACGCGGCCGCCGACCCGGCGAAGCGCGGGCGGCTCGCGCCGGACGCGGCTCTCGAGCGAGACTGCAGGCGGCCGGGCGAGGCCCGGCCGCCCGGCCGAACCGCTCAGCGGTGCTTGATCGTCGCCACGCCGAAGCGGTCGGAGAACCGGGGATGGTCCTCGAGCACCGATTTCTTGCGCGGCCGGTCGTCGATCGTCTTGAAGGGCAGGATCGGGCCGCGCCGCTCGGTCAGCCGCTGCCCGCCGGGGCGCCAGCTGGTGAGCGCCGGAATGCCGGTCAGCTTCGAGAAGGTCTGCGGCTCGCGCCCGGTGCCGGGATCGCTGTCGACGCGGAAGAACAGCGGATGGTCCTTCAGCACCCTCGGGAACAGCGTCTCGTAGGCGGGCTTCGGTGGCAGCTTGACATCGTGATCCTCGACCGCGCCGCCGGCGTCGACCGCCCCACTGTCGGCGAGACTCTCGCGCGCGATGCGGCGGGCGCCGAGCGGGCGGTAATCGGCCCGCACGACCAGCGCGGCGCCGCCCTCGGCGATCGGCCTAGCATAGGCCTTGGCGGCGCTCTCGTGCACCATCGCCTTTTCCAGCGCGGCCTCGATGCGGGCGGTGTCGTCGCCCTCCCTGGCCGCGATCAGGTCGACATCGGCCTCGCGGAACTTCTGCTTCAGCAGTTTCTTGCGGACGGCGCGCGCCGCCTTTCTGTCGGCGTAGAGCCGCGTGATGATGGTGGTCATGCTACCTCCAGGCGTTCGGGGTCGGGGGCGTTGTGCGCCGCCGTCCGCTGCAGGGCGAGCAGAGCGACGACGGCGAGAACGAGGAACAACATCTCGATGCCGAAGACGGCATTGTAGGGCAAGGCGGGGTCTGCGACGGCTCCGTCGCGCCCCTGCAGGCCCACGAGCACGTCGCGCACCACGCCGCCGAGCGCCACGCCGATGCCGGCGGCGGTGGCCTGCACCGCGCCCCAGGCGCCGAGCGCGAGGCCCACCTGCTCGGCCGGCGCGGCGCGCATGGTCGCGGTGAGCGTGGCATGCCCGAAGAGGCCCGCACCGAGGCCCGTGGCGAAGGTGCCCGCGACGAAGAGCATGGGCCCCACCGCCGCCGAGGACAGGATGATCGCCGCGAAGGCCGGCACGCCGATCGCCGCGCCCCAGAGCGCGACCGAGGTCGCGCGGGCGGGCCCGGAGAGCACCCTGGAGGCGATGGCGAAACCGGCGAGCGTGCCCGCGGCGAGCACGGCGGTCAGCTTGGTCGTCTGCGCGACGGTCAGGCCCAGCGCCTGCCCGCCATAGGGCTCGAGCAGCACGTCGGCCATGCCGTAGCCGAAGGTGCCGAGACCGATCGCGCCGAGCAGCATCAGAGCGCCGGGCCGGCCGGTAAAGGTCCGCCAGGCACGCCCGAAATCGCGGTCGGGCTTTTGCGCCTGCGCCCGCGCCCAGGAGCGCGATTCCTGCTTCCACATGGCGAAGATGTTGAGCGCGACGGTCGTTACGGCGGCACCCTGGATCACCTGCACGAGACGCCCGGGCGTGTAATTTTCCAGAAGCGCGCCGAAGACGAGCGCGCTCACGACCATGCCGAGCAGCAGCATGACATACATCAGGCCGACGACCTTGGGCTGGTCCTCCTCGGCCACGAGATCGGTGGCGAGCGCGAGGCCCACGGTCTGCACCGTGTGCAGGCCCGCCCCTACGAGCAGGAAGGCGAGCGCGGCCGACGACAGGCCGATCCAGCGCGGCGCGTCGACCGCTTCACCGTAGCCCGACAGCACGAGCAGCGCGAAGGGCATGATGGCGAAGCCACCGAATTGCAGCAGCGTCCCCTTCCAGATGTAGGGCACGCGGCGCCAGCCCAACGCCGAGACATGCGTGTCGGAGCGGAAGCCGATCAGCGTGCGGAAGGGGGCGAAGACCAGCGGCAGCGCCAGCATCCCCGCGACCAGCGAGGCGGGCACGTCGAGCTCGACAATCATCACGCGGTTGAGGACGCCGACCAGGAGCACCAGCGCCATGCCCACCGTGACCTGGAAGAGCGAGAGCCGCAGCAGGCGCGAGAGCGGCACCTCGTCGGTCGCCACGTCGGCGAAGGGCAGCCAGCGGGGGCTGATGCGGGCGAGCCTGTTCAGGACGAAGCGGCGATAGTTCATCATTCCGGGCGACCTGCGCTGCCTGGGCGGGGCCGGGAGGGCCCACGCGTGGGGGCGTCAGAAGAGACGGGCGGCCCGCCGGGGCGCTGGCCGCGCCCGGCGGGCCTGACCCTCTTCACTCGAGGGCGAGCCGTGCGCGGTCGTCGGCCGAGGCGAGCACCTCGGGCGCCTGCAGGATCGCCGTCGCGGTCGTGCCGTCGGGTAGGATCACGGTGACCCTGTCGCCCTCGGGCGTCGGCGCGACGTAGGACGCCTTGGCGGTCGCCGCGTCGCCCTGTGCCGGCAGCATCGCCGCCGCCTGCGCGTCACCGGAGCCGAGCGGCTGGCCCGACAGGAAGTCGGCCACCCACGACGTGTTACTCAGCACCGCCACGTGGACGGCGAACGAGCCCACGGCAACGGCGCCGAGGAACACCGGCACGCCCACGCGGGCGGCACGACGAGCCACATCTTTGCGTTGTTCATGTCGTGTCTCCGTCAGCCGAGCCAGGGGGTGGAAACCGCGACGAGCAGGTGGGCGAGCAGGGCGATGGCCCCGAACACCCGCGTGCCGTCGATGAGATAGCTGTGGACCTCCTCGGCCTGCTCCAGCGTCAGGCCCGTCGGCCAGACCTTGTCGTCGTCATCTGCCATGTGAACACTCCAGTCATGGTCGTCAGAGCAGCCTCGGAGGCTCCGACCTGGGTCTTCCTCCGCGACTGGTGAAGCTCCCTGCCGGCGAGTCCTCCCGGACAGGGAACATCGATAATATGTCACATCAAGTTGACAATCACAACTGTAAATCTCAGTTGACAGGTAGCGCTCACAAATCGTCGGCCAACGCTTGCCCACCGCTCGTCGGCGCGGACCGCCGCACCTCGCAACCTCCTGCCAGCGCTACACGATCCCGGCTTCGGACAAGACAGCAACGCTCGAAGCGACATTGACCGTTGGGAAGGGCCGGCAAGATCGGATGGGCGGCGGGGCCCGAACGTGTCTCTCGGGCGGGCCCCGTGAATGGCGAATCCCCAACGCGGGCCGTTTCCGCGCTCCGTGGTCGGCCTGAGCCGCGGCTGTTCCATTCGGGTGGGATCAAAAGGGCAGGAAATTGGTCAGTTATGATAACACCTTGGCGCGATCGGCGACGGCATGTCGCAAACAGGCATTGAAATGTCGCTCTGATTGCATTTCGATAGCGCCAGCCGGACGCCGCATCCGAAGGGGTGATCGTGCGTCTGCTTCTTTCCGCTCGTGGCCACCGATGGGGTGACCCGGAGCGCAACAAAGACAATAATCATCGACTGGCCAGGGGTCGCGCCGCGAGGCGTGCCGAAGAGGGGCCGGTTCCGAACGACACGATACGACACACGGGGCGCGCGCGCGGCCGCCCCCGCGTCCGGCCACGCTCTGCGCGCCGGTCGGGACGTCGCGGACCGTACAGGGAGCACAGGATGAGCGACGCAGCACGCAGGAACTTCGAACTCGACCTCGAGGACCAGACCTACGGGGTCGACCCTCTCGCCGACCGCGAGACCGATCTCTACAAGGGCGAATACGTCACGTCCTTTGTCGAGAAATGGGACGAGCTGATCGACTGGGACGGCCGCGCCGAGGCAGAGGGCCAGTTCTTCATCGACGTCCTGCGCGCACGCGGCAAGGAGACGGTGCTCGACGTCGCCGCGGGCACGGGCTTCCACTCCGTCCGGCTGACCGAGGCGGGCTTCAACGTCACCACCGGCGACGGCTCGGCCGCGATGCTGGCCAAGGCATTCCAGAACGCCCAGTCGCGCGGGCTGATCCTCAAGACGGTGCAGGCCGACTGGCGCTGGCTCAACCGCGACATCCAGGGCAAGTACGACGCGATCATCTGCCTCGGCAACAGCTTCACCCACCTGCACGACGAGCAGGACCGGCGCCGCGCGCTGGCCGAGTTCTACGCCGCGCTCAAGCACGACGGCATCCTCATCATTGACCAGCGCAACTACGACGCGATGCTCGATCACGGCTATTCGACCAAGCACAAGTACTATTATTGCGGCGACCGGGTGACGGCCGAGCCCGACCATGTCGACGACGGCCTGTGCCGGATGCGCTACTCGTTCCCCGACGGGTCGACCTACACGCTCAACATGTTCCCGATCCGCAAGAACTACATGCGGCGGCTGCTCGGCGAGGCGGGCTTTGCCCGCGTGCGCACCTATGGCGACTTCCAGGAGACCTACGCCGAGGACGAGCCCGACTTCTTCATCCACATCGCCGAGAAGAGCACGCTGCACGTCGTCCGCTGGGGCGGGGGCGTCCGCGAGCAGGGCGAGACCGACGTGCGCGACGTCGCCGAAGACTACTACGACAGCGAGGACGCCGACACGTTCTACTCGACCGTCTGGGGCGGGCAGGACCTGCACGTGGGCTGCTATGAGCAGACGGCCGACATCCGCGAGGCCTCCGACGTCACGGTCGACCGGATGGCCGGAAAGCTGTCGATCGGCCCCGACACGCACATCCTCGACATCGGCGCAGGCTATGGCGGGGCAATGCGGCGCGTGGTCGGCCGCAACGGCGGCAGCGCCACCTGCCTCAACATCTCCGAGGTGCAGAACGACACGAACCGCCACCGCAACCGCCAGCAGGGCTTCGCAGACCGCATCCGCGTCGTCCACGGCGTGTTCGAGAACATCCCCGAGCCGGCCGAGAGCTTCGACGTGGTGTGGAGCCAGGACGCGATCCTGCATTCCGACCAGCGGCACACGGTGCTGGAAGGGGTCTGGCGCGTGCTCAAGCCCGCGGGCCTGTTCGTGTTCACCGATCCGATGCAGTCAGACGACGCCGACCCCGCGCAGCTCCAGCCCGTCTACGACCGGCTGCAGCTCACCTCGCTCGGCTCGTTCCGCTTCTACCGCGAGGCGGCCGAGGGCATCGGCTTCGAGACGGTCGAGCAGGAGGATCTGACCCACAACCTGCGCACCCACTACGCCCGCGTCCGCGAGGACATGCTGGCCAATTACGACAAGCTGCGCGAGAGCGGCGCCTCGGCCGAATACCTCGACAAGATGGCCGTGGGCCTCGAGAACTGGGTGAAGGCGGCCGACCAGGGCAACCTCGCCTGGGGCATCCAGGTCTTTCGCAAACCGGAGTGAGGCGCGGCCGAGGCCCGCGCCGCGGCAAGCGGAAGCCGTAAATCATTAACGGCTCCTGCACCCACACCGCATAACGTTCATGACGATTTCTCCGATGCCCGGGGCGCTTCGCGCGGCTAAGGAGATGCGGCCCCGCGTACTGGCGGGGTCGCAGCACAGGGAGAAACCCATGCCAGAGCGATCCGTCGAAGACCACGCCGCCGAGCGCATCCTCGTGCTCGACGGGGCGATGGGCACGATGATCCAGGCCGAGAGCCCCGACGAGGCCGCCTATCGCGGCGAGCGTTTCGCCGACTGGTCGAGCGACGTGGCCGGCAACAACGAGCTTCTGTGCCTCACCCAGCCCGACATGATCCGCGGCATCCATACCGCGTTTCTCGAGGCCGGTGCCGACATCGTCTGCACCAACACCTTTTCCGCCACCCGCATCAGCCAGGCCGATTACGGGATGGAGGATCTGGTGGGCGAGATGAACGCCGCCGCGGCCGGGATCGCCCGCGAGGCCGCCGACGCCGCATCGACCCCCGAGCGCCCGCGCTGGGTGGCCGGTGCCCTGGGGCCGACCAACCGCACCGCCTCGATCAGCCCCGACGTGAACGACCCCGGCTTTCGAAACATCACGTTCGACGACCTCGCGGCTGCCTACGGAGAGGGCGCGCGCGGGCTGATCGAGGGCGGCGTCGACCTGCTGCTGGTCGAGACGATCTTCGACACGCTCAACGCCAAGGCCGCCCTCTACGCCATCGACCTCTTGCGCGAGGAGATGGACGTGCCGCCGGTGATGATCTCGGGCACGATCACCGACCGCTCGGGCCGCACCCTGACCGGCCAGACGCCCGAGGCGTTCTGGGCCTCCGTCAGCCACGCCCGCCCCTTCTCCGTCGGCCTCAACTGCGCGCTCGGCGCGGGCGAGATGCGCCCCCATGTGCGCGCCCTGTCCGACATCGCCGATACCCGCGTCTCGGCCTACCCCAACGCAGGGCTCCCCAACGAGATGGGCGGCTACGACGAGACGCCAGAGGAAACCGCCGCCCATCTGGGCGAATGGGCCGAGGCTGGGCTGGTCAACATCGTGGGCGGCTGCTGCGGCACGACGCCCGACCACATCCGCGCCATCGCGCAGGCCGTCGCGGGCAAGGCGCCCCGCAAGATCCCCCCGCGGGCCGAAAGGCTGCGCCTCTCGGGGCTGGAACTGTTCGAGAAGGGAGCCGCGGCATGAGCACGGGCAACTTCATCAACATTGGCGAGCGCACCAACGTCACGGGCTCGGCCCGCTTCAAGAAGCTTATCATGAAGGGCGACTACGAGGCGGCCGTCGAAGTGGCGCGCAACCAGGTCGAGAACGGCGCGCAGATCATCGACGTCAACATGGACGAGGGGCTGCTCGATTCCGAAGAGGCGATGCGCACCTTCCTCAACCTGATTTCGGCAGAACCCGACATCAGCCGGGTTCCGGTGATGATCGACAGCTCCAAGTTCGAGGTGATCGAGGCGGGGCTGAAATGCGTGCAGGGCCGCTCGGTCGTCAACTCGATCTCGCTGAAGGAGGGCGAGGCGGCGTTTCTCGAGCAGGCGAAGATCGTGCGCCGCTTCGGCGCCGCCGTCGTCGTCATGGCCTTCGACGAACAGGGGCAGGCCGAGACCGCCGAGCACAAGTTCGCCATCTCCGAACGTGCCTACCGGCTGCTGACCGAGAAGGCCGGATTCGACCCGTGGGAGATCATCTTCGACCCCAACATCTTCGCCGTCGCCACGGGGATCGAGGAGCACAACGACTACGCCGTGGCCTTCTTCGAGGCGACGCGCATGATCAAGGAGCGGCTGCCGCACGCGCTGGTCTCGGGCGGGCTGTCGAACGTCTCGTTCAGCTTCCGCGGCAACGACCCGGTGCGCGAGGCGATGCACTCGGCCTTCCTCTACCACGCGATCCGCGCCGGCCTCGACATGGCGATCCTCAACGCCGGGCAGATCACGGTCTACGACGACATTCCGGGCGAGTTGCGCGAGCGCGTCGAGGACGTGCTGCTCAACCGCCGCCCCGACGCCACCGACCGCCTGCTCGCCATCGCCGACGACTACCGCGACAAGGGCGAGGCCCAGGCGAAATCCGACCCCAAGTGGCGCGAGGCCCCGGTCGAGGAGCGCCTGAGCCACGCCCTGATCCACGGCATAAACGACTACGTGATCGACGACACCGAGGAGGCGCGGCAGCGCGCCGACCGGCCGCTCGACGTGATCGAGGGCCCGCTGATGGACGGGATGAACGTCGTGGGCGAGCTGTTCGGCGAGGGCAAGATGTTCCTGCCGCAGGTGGTCAAGTCGGCCCGGGTGATGAAGACGGCCGTGGGCCACCTCATCCCCTTCATGGAGGCCGAAAAGAAAGCCGCGGGCGACACCTCGGCCAAGGGCAAGATCCTGATGGCCACGGTGAAGGGCGACGTGCACGACATCGGCAAGAACATCGTCGGCGTCGTGCTGGCCTGCAACAACTACGACGTGGTCGACATGGGCGTGATGGTGCCCACCGAGGACATCATCGCGAAGGCGAAGGAAGAAAAGGCCGACGTCATCGGCCTGTCGGGCCTCATCACCCCCTCGCTCGACCGGATGGTCGACGTGGCCAGCGAGATGACGCGGCAGGGCCTCGACATCCCGCTCCTGATCGGTGGCGCGACCACCTCGAAGAAGCACACCGCGATCAAGATCGCCCCCTCCTACGCGCACGGCGTGATCCATGTCGACGACGCCTCGAAGGCGGTCGGCGTCGTCTCGCGCCTCCTGTCGAAGGAGCGCAAGCCGCAGTTCCTGGCAGAAGTGGCCGAGGAATACGAGGGGCTGGCGGCGGGCCACGCCGGCCGCGGCGAGCGCCCCACGATCCCGCTCGCGGAGGCGCGCGCCAACGCCTTCCGGCCGGCCCCGCACACGCCGGAACAACCGCGCCAGACGGGCCTGGTCACCCTCGGCGACCTGAAGGTCGAAGACCTGCGCGACTACATCGACTGGTCGCCCTTCTTCTGGACGTGGGAGATGCGGCAGACCTTCCCGCGCATCCTCGACGACCCCGAGAAGGGCGAGACGGCGCGCGAGCTCTACGGCCACGCCCAGGACATGCTCGACCGGATCGTGGCCGAGAAGTGGTTCGCGCCCCGCGCCGCGCTCGCCCTCTGGCCGGCCAACCGCGATGGCGACGATATCGTGGTGTGGGCCGACGAGGGCCGCCGGCAGGAGCGCGCGCGCTTCCACATGCTGCGCCAGCAGACCTCCAAGCGCGGCGACCGGGCCAATTTCTGCCTCGCCGACTTCGTGGCAGAGGACGGCCCCGACTGGCTGGGCGGCTTCGCCGTCACCGCCGGCCCGGAAGTCCACGCCATTTCCGACCGCTTCAAGGAGCAGGGTAACGACTACGACTCGATCCTCGTGCAATCGCTGGCCGACCGCTTGGCCGAGGCGATGGCCGAGGCGATGCACGCCCGCCTCCGCCGCGACATCTGGGGCTACGCCGCCGACGAAGCGCTCACCAACGAGCAGCTCGTCCGCGAGGAGTATCGCGGCATCCGCCCCGCGCCGGGCTACCCCGCCTGCCCCGACCACACCGAAAAGCGCACGCTGTTCGACCTGCTCGACGCGCCCCGCACCACGGGCCTGACGCTGACCGAAAGCTGCGCGATGTGGCCCGCGGCCGCCGTCTCGGGCCTCTACTTCGCCCACCCCGATGCCGCCTATTTCGGCGTCGGCCGGATCGGGCGCGACCAGGTGGAAGACTACGCCGCGCGCAAGGGCATGACGCTGGCCGAGGCGGAAGCCTGGCTCGCCCCCAATCTCGCCTACACCCCGGGCGCCGAAGAGGTGCCGCTCAAGAAATCGGCCTGACGCCCCGGGATCACGACCCCCGAAACCCACAGGGAGACGCACCATGGCAAGAAGCTGGCTGATGACCTCGGAGTCGGTGTCCGAAGGGCACCCCGACAAGGTCTGCGACCGGATTTCCGACACCCTTCTCGATGCCTATCTGCGCGAGGATCCGATCAACTGCCGCTGCGGTATCGAGACCCTGGCCACCACCAACCACGTCACCGTGGCGGGCGAGGTGCGCGGGCCCGACAAGATCCTGCGCGATGTCGAGGAGATGGTGCGCGCCACGATCCGCGACATCGGCTACGAGCAGCTCGGCTTCGACTGGAAGGACGTGCAGATCGTCAACCGCCTGCACGCCCAGTCCTCCGACATCGCGATGGGCGTCGACGAGGGCGACAAGGGCGAGGAAGGCGCGGGCGACCAGGGGATCATGTTCGGCTACGCCTGCAACGAGACCGACGAGCTGATGCCGGCGCCGATCCAGTTCGCCCACCGCATCCTGCGGCTCATGGCCGAGGACCGGAAGGCGGGCCGCCGGCCCGAATTCGGCCCCGACTCCAAGAGCCAGGTGACGCTGAAATACGTCGACGGCAAGCCGGTGGGCATCGACGCCGTCGTCGTGTCCACCCAGCACGGCGAGGACGTGACGCAGCAGCAGGTCCGCGAGCTGGTCAAGCAGTATCTCAACGCCGCCTCGCTCGAGGGGTGGGAGGTGCCGGAGGACCGGCTGTTCGTGAACCCCACGGGCCGCTTCGTGCTCGGCGGGCCCGAGGGCGACGCAGGGCTGACGGGCCGCAAGATCATCGTAGACACCTATGGTGGCGCGGCGCTGCACGGCGGC
>LJNT01000038.1:1791-4268 GCA_001314685.1 Rhodobacteraceae bacterium HLUCCA09 | reverse complement strand
GGCGCCAGGCGCAGCCGCTCGGGCGGGGCCGCGGCCGCGCCGCCCGCCTTGACCTCGTTCACCGCCAGCCCCGAATCGTCGGAGATCTGGCCGCCCGGCACCTCGGGCGCCACGCGCATCGGCCCGTCGAGCGCCTGCACCACCGGCACGCCGGAGACGTCGCGCATCACCTGCCCGTAGCCCCAGACGCCAATGCCGACGACCAGCGCGAGCGAGGCGAGGGCACCGCCCACGTGCAGCGCCGCGGCGAGCGGGGGCCGCGCGGGGGCGGCGGTACTGTAGAGGGCATCGTCGAATCCGGCCTCGGACCAGTCGGAGATGGGCGCATCGTGGCCCTGCTGATACGCAACGGGCGCCCTGCGCCCCGCGACGGCCGGGTACCCGGAGCCTGCGGTCATGCTCATGCTCTGCCTCGTCTGTCGGCCGCGCCGCCCCTCTGCCGGGGGCCTGATCCGCAGCCATGCGTCTGCTCGGTACGGCGGCGAGACGTCTAGCGCATCTCGTCCACCGGCGTGACCCCGAGGATAGACAGCCCCGTCGCGATCACAACCGCCACGGCCCGCGCCTGCGCGATTTTGGCCCGGGATGTGGCCGTGTCGCCCTCCTGCAGGAAGCGCAGGGCGGGCTCGTCGTTGCCCTTGTTCCACAGTGCATGGAACTCGCCCGCGAGCTCGTAGAGGTAGAAGGCCACCCGGTGCGGCTCGCCGGTGCGTGCCGCGATCTCCACCAGACGCGGCCATTCCGCGATCTTGGCCGCCAGCGCCGTCTCGGCTTCGTGGGCATTGAGCGACAGGTCGGCGCCGGCGAGGACGTCGTCGGAGACGTCGATCCCCGCCTCGCGCGCCTTGCGCAGGAGCGAGCAGACGCGCGCATGGGCGTATTGCACATAGAAGACCGGGTTTTCCCTCGTCTGCTCCTGCACCGCGTCGAAGTCGAAATCGAGCGGCGCGTCGGCCTTGCGCGTGAGCATGACGAAGCGGGTGACGTCGGCGCCCACCTCGTCGACCACGTCGCGCAGCGTGACGAACGTGCCCGCCCGCTTGGACATCTTGAACGGCGCGCCGCCCTTGAAGAGCCTGACGAGTTGCGTCAGCCGGATCTCTAGCGGCACCCGCCCGTCGGACAGTGCCGAGACCGCCGCCTTCATCCGCTTGACGTAGCCCGCGTGGTCGGCGCCGAAGACGTCGATCAGCAGGTCGTAGCCCCGCTCGAGCTTGTCGTAGTGATAGGCGATGTCGGGGGCGAAATAGGTCCAGGCGCCGTCCGACTTCATCACCGGGCGGTCGACGTCGTCGCCGTGCGCGGTCGAGCGGAACAGCGTCTGCTCGCGCGGCTCCCAGTCCTCGGGCACCTTGCCCTTGGGCGGCTCGAGCACGCCCTCGTAGATCAGCCCCTTCGCCCGCAGCGAGTCGAGCGCCGCCTCGATCCGGCCCGTGCCGTAGAGCGACTTTTCGGAAAAGAACCGGTCCATCGTCACGCCGAGCGCGGCGAGATCGTCGCGGATCATCTCCATCATCTTCCCGATGGCAAAGGCGCGCACCTCGTCGAGCCAAACGCTCTCGGGCTGGTCCACGAAGGCGTCGCCGTGCAGCTCCTTCAGCGCCTGGCCCACCGGGATCAGGTAGTCGCCCGGATAGGTACCCTCGGCGAAGGCCACCTCCTGCCCGTGCGCCTCGAGATAGCGCAGGTAGACCGAGCGGGCGAGCGTGTCGACCTGCGCGCCGCCGTCGTTGATGTAGTATTCGCGCGTCACCTCGTAGCCCGCGAAGGCCATGAGCCCGGCGAGCGCATCGCCCACCACCGCGCCCCGCGTGTGTCCCACGTGGAGCGGGCCGGTCGGGTTGGCCGAGACATATTCGACGTTGACGCTGCGTCCCTGCCCCAGCGACGAGCGGCCGTAGCCGGCGCCCTCGGAGAGCGCGGCACGCAGCACCTCGCCCCAGACGGCCACGGCGAGGCGCAGGTTGATGAACCCGGGGCCGGCGACGTCGGCCGTCTCCACACGGGGGTCGGCGGCGAGGCGGGGGGCGAGCGCCTCGGCGATCTCGCGCGGCTTTCTCCCGGCGGGCCTGGCCAGCACCATGGCGGCGTTCGTCGCCATGTCGCCATGGGCGGGGTCGCGCGGCGGCTCGACGGTGACGGCGCCGGTGTCGAGCCCCTCCGGCAGCGCACCCTCGCGCGCCATCGCGCCGAGCGTGTCGGTGACGAGGGTGCGGATATCGGCGTAGAGGTTCATGGGTGGCGGCCTCTCTGGGGATGGGCGAGGCGCGGTGTAGCAGGACCGGGGAGGCGGTCAACCGCCCTGCCCGAGCGCCCCATCGGCCCCGGCGGATGGGGGCGCTGCCCCCGCCGCCGCAGTCGCGGCGACTCCCCCGGGATACTTGGAGCAAGAAGAAGAGCGGGGGAGGTCTCGGGCTCGGGACGGGGCGGAGCCGGAGTGGGGCGCGACGGACCCGGCCGGGGCGCAGCGGCGGGGG
>LJNT01000038.1:0-1782 GCA_001314685.1 Rhodobacteraceae bacterium HLUCCA09 | reverse complement strand
GGCGAGGGATGCGGGGGTGGGCGGGCCGTCGTCCGAAAGGACGCGGTCCGCGCCCCCGCGCTCCGCGTCTGGTCCCCCCGCGTCTGGTTCTCCCGCGTCTTGGCCCGTCAGCGCGGGGCGCCCGCGGGGTCGGCGGCGCAGCCGCCGGCATCGCCGAAGAGGCGGGCGTGGGATTGCAGGGCGAAGCGGTCGGTCATGCCGGCCACGTAGTCGGCCACGATCCTGGCGAGCGCGGTCTGGCCCCGTGCCGCGGCGATGTCGGCCTGCCAGGCCGCCGGCAGCAGATCGGGGCGGCGCATGTAGAGGGGGAAGAGATCGTCGATCACCGCCGTCACCCGGGCGCGTTCCTTCATCACCCGGGGCGCGCGGTACATCCGCGTGAACAGGAAAGCACGGATCTCGTCCACCGCCTGCGCCATCGCCCCGGAGAAGGCGACGACCGGCCCGCCGGTCGCGCGCACCGCCTCGGGCGAGGCGGGCGCGGCCGCCTCCAGCCGGGCTCGGGCGGTGGCGATGACGTCGCCCACCATCTCGCCGAAGACCCGCCGCAGCGCCTCGTGCCGGCGCCGCTTCGGGCCGAGGCCGGGCCAGTCCGCATCGACCGCGGCGTAGGCCGGACCCACGACCGGCAGCGCGGCGATCTCGGCGTCGGTGAACAGACCCGCTCGCAGCCCGTCGTGCAGGTCGTGGTTGTTGTAGGCGATATCGTCGGAGATCGCCGCCGCCTGTGCCTCGGCCGAGGCCCAGGTGGCGAGATCGAGATCGTGCCGCGCCTGGTACTCGGCCAGCCCGTAGGGCAGCGGCCCCTCGACCGGGCCGTTGTGCTTGGCGATGCCCTCGAGCGTCTCCCAGGTCAGGTTCAGCCCGTCGAACGCGGCATAGTGGCGCTCGAGCGAGGTCACGATACGGATCGTCTGCGCGTTGTGGTCGAAGCCCCCGTGCGGCGCCATCAGGGCGTCGAGCGCGTCCTCGCCGGTATGCCCGAACGGCGTGTGGCCGAGATCGTGGGCCAGCGCCACCGCCTCGGTCAGCTCCTGGTTGAGCCCGAGCGCGCCGGCGATGGTGCGCGCCACCTGAGCCACCTCGATCGAGTGCGTGAGCCGGGTGCGGTAATAGTCGCCCTCGTGCTCGACGAAGACCTG
The DNA here is from genome assembly GCA_001314685.1 of Rhodobacteraceae bacterium HLUCCA09. GTDB lineage: Bacteria > Pseudomonadota > Alphaproteobacteria > Rhodobacterales > Rhodobacteraceae > HLUCCA09. The sequence continues at coordinate 640 of LJNT01000038.1, read as the reverse complement.
CGTCTTGTGCTTGAGCCGACGGAAGGCGGAGGAATGAATGATCCGGTCGCGGTCGCGCTGGAAGGGCGAGCGGAACGCGGCCTCCGGCTCCGGTTGCAGCCGTCCACGCGAGCGGGCGGGGTCGCAGGCATAGGGGGCAAGGGTCACGGTGCGGGGCAGTCCTGATCGACCGGTCACCCCCGCCCCTTAGCGCATTCCACGCTCCTTGGCGATGTCCTCAGCCCCGCCGGCGGCGCGCGAGCCCTAACAGCGCCAGCCCCGAGACCGGCAGCATCCCCGCGGCCGGCAGCGGGATCACCGTGGCCCGTGGGTGGCGAGCGTCACGCTCCAGCCGCGACAGGGGTCCGATATCGCCGGCCAAGAAGTCATTGGCGTAGAGGTGCCGGGTTCCGTCCACGTTGAGCCCGTTGAACACCGATAGCGTTTTTCCGTGGGACCGCCGGATGCGGGGAACATGCGGTCAAGGATGTCGTTGACCGGCGCGCCTACCTCGAGGCCAGGTTCGGCGGCAGGGCGCAGGCGGCCGGGGTCCATGCCCGCAAGCCACGTCGTGCCGGGCGCCCAGCCGACCCAGCTGTGGGTGCAGCTGATCGACGAGATCGCGGAGCAGATCGGCCGATGAGCCCGCCCGACCTGCGCC
>LJNT01000202.1 GCA_001314685.1 Rhodobacteraceae bacterium HLUCCA09 | reverse complement strand
CGCTCGCCCATCGGGCGCACCTTGCCGCGCGTCGTGTCCCGGCGGGTCTGGTGCTCCATCTCGGCGTTGAGCTGCGCGCCCACGAGCACCACGAAGCTCGACAGCCACATCCACAGGAGGAGTATGACCACCCCGGCGATGGCGCCGAAGGTAGGCTCGTAGCTGCCGAAGTTGCGCACGAGGAAGGAAAACACAAGCGACCCGCCCAGCCAGACGACGGTCGCGGCCACCGCGCCGGGGCTCACCCAGCTCCATCGCGGCGGGCGGCGCGCCGGCCCGTAGCGGTAGAGCAGGGCGAGGCCCGCCAGCACGAGCAGCACGATCAGCGGCCAGCGCCCCCACCTGACGATCAGGTCGGTGCGGTCGCCCAGGCCGACCGCCTCGGCCAGCGCGGGCACCGCGACCGTCAGTCCCAGCGCGAGCAGGGCAAGCGTCATCAGCACCGCCGTCAGCCCCAGCGAGACGACGTTGCGCACCACGATGTTGCGCGTCTCGTGCTCGGCATGGGCCATGTTGATGCCGTCGATCAGGTTGTCGACGCCGCGCGAGCCGAAGAAGAACGAGATGGCGAGCGAGATCAGCGCGGTCAGCCCCAGCGTGCCGGTCTGCCGCTCTGCCAGCCGGGCAGCCTGGTCGCGGATCACCTCGACCGGCTGCGAGGGCGCGACGCGGCCGAGCCCCGCGATCTGCCGCTCGACGATGCCGGGCTCGAACAGGATGCCTGCGAGCGAGGCGAGCGTTGCAAGCGCTGGGAACAGCGACAGCAGCCCGAAGAAGGCGACACCCGCCGCCATGAGCGAGACGTAGTCGCGCGCGATCCGGGCGCGGACGCGCAGCAGGATGTCGCGCCACCCGGCCGGCGGGATGCCCCGCGGCCGCCACGCTGCCCGGCCCCGCCCCGCCATGTCGCTGCCGGCGCGATCGCTGGCGGGCGCGGTGGCGGGCTCGGCGCCCGGCGTCGGGTCGCCGTCCGGGCGGTCGGTTCGTTCCTCCTGCGCCAGATCGGCCCGGTCGGGCGCGATGCGGGGACGCTGTTCTTCGGGTCGGCGGGCCATCAGCGGCGGGCCATCAGCGGCGGGGCGGCACGGCCTCGCCGAACTCGGCCCGCAACAGGTCGATGTTGCGCAGGTTGCCCTTGAAGCCGATGTCGAAGAGGTCGCCCACCAGCGGCACCGAGCCGATCACGTAGTCGATGCCGGTGTTCACCGCCATCCTGCCCAGCGTGCTCTTGCGAGCGCCCAGCTGGTGGCCGCGCACGATCATGTAGGCCGAGGGCAGGGCGGCCAGCGTGTCGCCGATGACGGGGATCAGGCCGATCAGCCCGTCGATGCCCACGCGAAAGCTTGTGAGGGGAATGCGGAACCGCGCGTCGAGCGTGTGTGCCAGCCGCGCGAGGCGGGCGAGCTCGTGCTGGCGCTCGCGGTCGCGCGCGGCCTGGCTCGGCGTGACGGGGTCGATATCGTGGCGAGCGCCGTGTGTCGCGTTGGCGCCGCGGTCGCGCCGTCCGTCCTGGCGGGCGAGGGTCTGTTGCATGCCGTGTCCTTTCGTCGGCGGGCCGGTGCGGGCGGCGCGCGGCGGCGCGGCAGGGCCGTGCGGTTCTATTCGTCGTCCTCGCCGGCATCGATTGCGGCGCCGTCGGGCGCGGGCACGGGCGTCGCCTGCTCGTCCGCGGGAAGGCGCGGCAGGATCAGCACGACGACGATGAGGACGGCCGCGACCCCCAGCGCGACGGCGATCCCGACGAGCGCGGGCAGATGCCGCCTCGCCTCCTTTTCGGTGTCGTGTCCGGGTGATGACATGCGTCTCCTCCTGTGCCGAGGCGCCAACGTGCCCCGCGCGCAGAGGTTCCCCTTGCCGCATGGGGGCGCTGCCCTGCCGCACCGGCGCGGCCGCCGGAACATTGCCGGCCGCGCCGCGTCATTCCCGCGTGAGATCGCCGACGCGAGGGAGGGGTGTTTCTTGATGGCCGAACGCACCAGGGCGGCTCGGCGCCAGATCGCCGTGGAGGAGGATGGCGGCGGCCTGTCGGGCGGGTTCGATGCGCGTGGCGACGGCCCCGACGCGCTGCCCGACCTGCGGGTCATGCTGACGGCGCGCGAGGCGTTTCCCTTTCTCGAGCACATGTTCCTGACCGCGCAGAGCCGCGTCTCGTGCGGGTTTCGCGTGTTCGACCCCGAGACGCCGCTCGTCTCCGACGAGGCTCGCGCGGTGGGCGAAAGCTGGAGCGATCTGGTCGCCCACACCCTTGGCCGCGGCGTGCGCGTCTCGCTGGTGCTGAGCGATTTCGACCCTGTCGGCGCGCCGATCATGCACCGCATGACCCACCGCAGCATCCGGTCGTTCCGAGAGGCGGCCGAGGCGGCGGGCGCGGCCAGGGGCCTCGAGATCGACGCGCACCTGCACCCGGCCAGGGCGGGGTTGCCCTTTCGGCTGCTCTTCGCCCCGCTCGCGCGCCGCTATCTCGCGCGTATCGCGGAGGGGCTGGAGGCGCAGGGGGAGCGCATCCGCAACGCGCGGCTGGCCGACAGCCCGCGCCTTGCCCGCCTGCTCGAGATGCGAGGCGGCAGGCTGCGGCCGCGCCGCCTCGCCCTGCCCGTGCTCTCGACCTGCACCCACCACCAGAAGGTCGCCGTGGCGGATGGCGAGCGGCTCTATGTCGGCGGGCTCGACCTCGACGAGCGGCGGCTCGACACGCTCGACCACGACCGCGCCGCGGGCCGCACCTGGCACGATGTGGCGCTGGCGTTCACCGGCCCCGTCGCGGCGCATGCCGAGGCCCATCTCGACGCCTTCCGCGACGAGGTGGCCGGGCATGCCCGCCCGCCCGCGCGCGACGGCTTCCTGCGCACGCTGTCTCGGCGCCGCCGGGGCCTCGGCGCGCTGCGATTCGGGCCACGGCCCCTCGTCTCGGAGGTGCACGACCGCACGCGCGCGGCCCTCGCCCGCGCCGAAGAGCTCGTCTACCTCGAGTCGCAGTTCCTGCGCGACGTGCACTTCGCCCGGGCGCTCGCCCGGCGCGCGCGCGAGGCGCCGCACCTCGGACTGATCGTCGTTCTGCCCGCCGCGCCCGAGGATGTGGCCTTCCTCCACGATACCGGGATCGGGCAACGCTTCGGCGAGCACCTGCAGGCCAAGAGCGTCGACATCCTCGCCCGCGCTTTCGGCGAGCGGGCGGCGTTCGTCTCTCCGGCACAGCCGCGCGGCGTGGCGCCCGACGGCACGCGCGCGGTGCTCTGGGGGGCGCCGATCGTCTATGTCCATGCCAAGGTGTCGGTGGCCGACGGGCACACCGCGATCGTCTCCTCGGCCAATCTCAACGGCCGCTCGCACCACTGGGATACCGAGGCGGGCGTGGCGCTGCGCGACCCCGCGCAGGTAACGCTCCTGCGAGACCGGCTGATGGCGCACTGGCTGCCACGCGACGTGGGCCAGGAGTTCCACGACCCCGCGCGCGCGCCGGCGGCGTGGCGGCGGCTGGCGGAGACGAACCGCGCGAGGGCACCGCACGAGCGGCAGGGATTCCTGTTGCCCTATCCGCAGCGCGCGCCGCGCCGCTTCGGCCGGCCGGTGCCGTTCCTGCCGCAGAACCTTATGTAAGCGCTCGGCGTCGCCGCAGGCCTGCAAAGCCGCCCGCGGATCGCCTCCGGACGGGGCGCAGCCGAACCGGCCATCCGTCGGGGCGGAGGGCGACCCGGCTGCCGGCGAGGCCGGCCGGCTCGACGGTGCGCCGGATCGGGCGCGATGCGCCCGGCGCGTGCGTCCGGCTCAGATGGCCGCCTCGAGCGAAGGGCGCGCCGCCCGCCCCTCGGCCCGCGCCCGCGCGGCGGTGACCAGCGCGGCGAAGATCCGCCGCTGCGCGCGCTGGTACAGCAGGTGCTCGGGGTGCCACTGGACGCCGAGGGCGAAGGGCGGCTCGGGCCGCTCGATGGCCTGCACCATGCCGCCCTCGTCGTGCGCCGCCACCCGCAGCCCCGTGCCCAGCCGGTCGACCGCCTGGCTGTGCAGCGCGTTCACCTTCATCTCGTCGCGTCCCGAGAAGGTGGCGAGCCAGCTGCCCCTGACGGCCCGCACCCGCTTGCGCGGCAGGATGGTGCGGGTGCGGCGCGAGCCGGGGAAGGCGGCGTAGGCGTCGGCGTGCAGCGTGCCGCCGAGGGCCACGTTGAGCATCTGCGCGCCGCGGCAGATGCCGAGCACGGGGATACCGTGGCCCAGCGCCTCCTCCGCCAGCCGCTGCTCGAGGGCGTCGCGCTCGGGATCGAGCCGCGCGTCGGCCCACAGCTCACCGCCATAAAGCATGGGCGAAATGTCGTCGCCGCCGCCGATGATCAGCCCGTCGACATCGTCGAGATCGGCCGGTCGCCCGGTGCCCCAGCGCACACCGCGTGCGCCGGCCACCCAGAGGTTGAGCGCGACGAGCGGAAAGATCCGCCAGCCCGAGCGGGCAGAAGTGGTCACGGCGATGCGCGGCTGGGTGGCCCTCATGCCCGGCCCGGCGCCTCGGGCGCCAGATCGGCCAGCGGCCCCAGCGCCGAGGTCACCGCATCGACCGTGGCGCGCCCGTCGAACAGGGCCGGCCACGCCGGTTGGTTCGCGCGCAGCGTGGCGAGCTTCGCCGCAAGGGCGTCGTCGGCCGCCACCCGTTCCACCAGCACCCAGCGGCGCCAGTCGTAGCCGAGCGACCATCCGGCCTCGTCGATCCGGCTCTCGGGCATCCGGAAATGATAGGCCGGCCGCGCCGAGACCGGGCCGCCCGCGGCCGCGTGCCGGGCGAAGCGCCCGGGCGCGAGATGGGCGTAGGCCGGCAGCAGGTCGAGCCCGTGGTTGCGGCTGTCGAGATGCGCGTCGATGAGGTCGAACAGCGCCTCGGGCGCGGCGTCGGGCGCAAGACGCGCCAGCGCGTCGCCGAAGGCGCGCGGGAAGGGCTGGGTAAAGGGCAGCACCCGCCGGCTCATGTCGAGCGGATCGCGCGCCCTCAGCCAGGGCTCGAGCAGGGCGAAGGCGCGGGCGACGCGCGGCATGTCCCGGCCGCTTTCGGGATCGGCCAGAGCGATGTTGAGGTGCAGGCCGAAGCCGTGCAGCATGTGGGCGCGCGAGCCCTCGGCCCCGGCGGAGGCGAGCGCCGCCACCAGCGCGTCGAGCCGGGCGAGATCGGCCTGCGCCACCGGCTCGGTCACGATTTCGATGGGCACGACCTGCCGGGCGAGCGCCACGCCAGCCTTGGCGGCGGCGTCGCTCCCCTCGGGGCGGAGGGCGGTGTCGAGGTAGATCTTCACCGTGCCGAGCGCGCTTTCGTGGAGCCGCCATTCGCCGGCCGAAAGCCGGGTCAGCCCCCCACCGAGCACATCCCCGGCGATCAGCGCGGCGCGCTCGGGCGGCAAGGCGCCGAATTCCAGCTCGACCCCCACGCGGCGCGGCGCGCCCGGCCCCTCGGGCAGGTCGGGCAGTGGCGGAAGGTGCGCGTCGGGCGCCGCACGGGGGGAAGACTCGGGATGCATCGGATCAGTATACGCTCCTGCACGCCCCGCGCAGCGCGATGGTTCCGCGCGGCCGGGCCGCCGCGGGCGGCCCTTCGGCTCCGGTCATGCGGCCGGCACAGGCCGGAACATCGCCGCCGGCTGTCCGGTTGTCACCGGTGATGCGGGGCGGGCCGCCCCGCGCCGCGCCGATGCCACTGCACGAGAAAGGAGGCCCCCCATGCCGAGGCTCGCTACCATCCTTGCGGTCGCCGGTTTTGCCGCCGGTCTCGCCAGCGCCGCTTCGGTCGCCGCGCTGGCCGACGATCCCGCGCCGGTGCACCCGGCGCCCTCCGAGCCCGCCACGGCCGCCTGAGACGGGCCGCCGCGGTCGCGGCGCCGCCGGACAGGGTCGGCGCGCCGCGGGAACCCTACCCGTCGCCGGCGGTTCGAGTGCCGAGATCGCCCGTGGCAGGCGTCCCGTCCCACGCGCGCCGGGCGCCGCCACCGCCCCAGGAGAGAGGAGAGATCCACATGGCCCGGAACCACCCTTCCCGGCAAGGCGACCCGCATGGCCGCCCCCAAGACGGCGATGACACGTCCGGCCCGCCCCATCGCCACCCGCCCGATCCGGGCGACCGTGGCGCGCCGCCCCCCGCCGCCGATCCCCGTCCGGGCGCAACGACTGACGCCGGCGGTGACCCCGTGGGGGAATCCCGGCAGCCCGACGCGGCAGAGCCATTTCCGCATCCGCACGTGGTGATTGGCCAGACCGCGCCGCCGGAGAGTTACGATCCCGACAGCGTCGCCCGGAAGGAGGTCGAGGCGCGCCATCCCAACCCCCAGACGCGCCCTTCGCCGGGGCGAGAGCAGGATCTCATCCGGGGCGAGTTGCTCGAGGATCCCGACGCGCGTCGCGGCGGGCCGCTCCGGTTCGGCTTCATCATTCTCGCGGTCGTCGTGGTCGTAGCCCTCGTGGTCTTCCTGTTCTGAGCCGGGCCCTAGCCTTGCCGGACACGCTCTGCGCCGGGCAGGGAACAGCGCAACAGCGCGACGGTTGACAGGCAGAGACCCTGCAAGGGCCTTTTCGAAAGGAGTCATGTCATGCTGGAAATCGGAGGAATCGGCGGCTTCATCGTGCTGGTTCTCGACATCTGGGCGCTCGTGTCGATCGTCGGCTCCAACGCGACGACCGGCTCCAAGGTGCTATGGTGCCTGCTGGTCATCCTGTTGCCACTGATCGGGTTCCTGATCTGGCTGGTCGCCGGCCCCCGCTCTGCCCCCAGCGTGTCGCGCCGCTGATTGCGCGTCGCGCAATTTGGCCGTCAGGCGAGTGAGTTCTGCGCTTTTGTCCCGCGCGCGGCTCACTCCGCATCGCGGATGCGGCGCGAGAGACGTTTAGCGCTCTGGCGAAGCGGGGGTGAGTCGGGCCGGAGCAGGTGTGTCGTACATATCCGGCGCGGCCGACTGGCCCGCGGATGGGGTGCTGACAGATGGGGTGTTGCTTGACGCCAACCTCCCGCCGCGCCGGGCTCGCGCCTGCGCTGCAGCTATGCGGGCGCTCTGTTCCGCCCGCTCGGCCGGGTCGCGGCGGCGCGGCGTCTTCGGACCGGCCGTGTCGGGACCGAAGGCGAGCCACGCCACCCCTGCCGCGATCATCGCCACGGCGACGGGATTGCGGCGCGCCATCCGGAGGGCAGCTTCCAGCAGATCCCCTCCCTCGTCCTTCAGCGCGTGCCCGACTCCCTCGGCCAGCACGCGCGGCGAGGCCCGGTCCTGAAGCGCGTCGAGTGTCGCGGCCAGATCGTCGCGGCGAGCTTCGATGTCGCGTTCGATATCGTCGGGGCGTTCTCTTCTGCCGTCAGTCATGGTCGCGCGCCCCCTCTCTTACGGTCTGCACGTCCTTTCGCACGTTGCCGGCCACCCGCTCGGGCCCGAGCTGCACTCGGCTCAGGGCCGACCGCGCGCCGGCCGCAAGCGCCAGCGCGACGAGCGCCAGCACGCCGCCGACGATCACCGCCGAAAGCCACGCGGGCAGGGTCGTCTCCTGCGAGATGACGGCGACGAGCGCAGCCGACAGCACGTCGACGGCACCGAGCGCCAGCACCAGCGCGCCGACGATCAGGCCGATCGCGACACCCACATGGCGCAGCGACCGGTCGGCTTCCGCGCGCGCGAGGTCGAGCTCGCGCCGCATCAGCTCGCGCACCTGGTCGAGCGCGCGCGCGACAAGCCGCGCGGTCGAGGGCGCCTCGGGCGAAGGCTGCCCCGTCGCCGTCTCGCCCCGCGGCTCGTCCTGCCGGGCTTCGGTGGTGGTGCCGCTCATTTTCCGGCCGCCTCCGCGGTGCGCATGCCGGCCGCCGAATCGCTGCCCTGCGCCTGCACGGTGTCGGCCCCGACGCCCTGCCCATCGTCAGGGCCAAGCTCCGCAGTATGGCCCGTCTCATCCCGGTCTGAGGCGTCGTCGAAGCGACCGTCACCCCGCGGTGCGGCGCGGGCGAGCCGCGCGGCGGCAAAGCCGATGGCTGCCGCGCCGGCGAGGAAGGTCAGCGGGTGACGTTGGGCAAAGCGGGTCACGTCGTCGGCGACGCTCTCGAGATCGGCCCCGCGCAGGCTGCGCGCGGTGTCCTCCAGAAAGGCCGACACGCCTTCCAGAGCGTGCGCCGGGATCGCCCCGTCGGGGTAATCGCCGGCGGCGTCTTCGGCGGCGGCGGCGGCCCGCTCGGCCTCGGCGGCGGCGTGGTCGGCGGCGCGGCCGACCTGGGCATTGGCCTCGTCGCGAGCGATGCGGCCAGCATCGCGCACCGCGTCGCTGGCATGGTCGCGCACGTCCCGGGCGGCCGAGCGGATTTCTTCGCCCGCCCGGCGCGCTTCCTCGCTGGCCTCGCGCCGGGCGCGGTCGGCCGCTTGCGCGGGGTCGTCGCTGGTGTCGGCAGGTGTCATGGCTTGAGACTCCTCCATCGGGCGGTTGCGGGTCGGGGCCTGCGGGCCACGCTGCGTCAGGGCGGGAAACCGGCGTCGCGGCGGCTTGTTCCCCGTGCCCGTTGTTCCCCGGTCCCGCCCCGCACGCGAAGGCGCCCCGTGCCTCAGTCGAGTCGGGGCAGCAAGGCGAGCCAGGCGCGTGCGTCGGCCTCGGTGTCGAAGGCGCGCGCGTCGACCGGCAGGAGCTTGCCTATACCCTCGATCATGTCGGCCGCGCCCTCTGGCGCCCCGGTGACCACGCAGGCACGCATGTTCCATAGCGAGGCGGTGCGCGCCTTGAGCGAGGGCAGGGTCGCGCTTGCGCCGGTCTCGGCGCCCTCGAACCGGTCGAGGCTCGGCAGCAGGTCGATTGCGTCGTGGCGGTCGAAGGCCTTGCGCACCCGCGTGTCGAGCATGGGGCACGCGTTTTCAGGTTGCTGGAACGGAAGCGCCCCGCCGGTCAGGGCCGGCGGGGCAATGTCTGTGCGGTCGGTCCGGCGTTCGGCTGGGCGATTACCACCAGTTCTCTTCGACCTCGGGCATCTGCTCGATATCTTCTTCCGTCAGACGCGTGACGTAGTTGTAGTGTCCGTTCGCGTCACCGGGCGAACCGACGCGACGCACGTCGTCCATCGTCAGCAGAACGGTGTCGTCGCCGATGTCCAGAAAGCCGCCATGGCTGACCACGAGACCGACCTGGTCGCCGTCGGGATTGAGGACGACGTCGGTGATGTTGCCGATGTTTTCCCAGTCGCCACCGAGTTCGTCGAACATCTCTGCGTCGGCCCAGTCCTCGTCGCTCCAGTCGTTGCCGGTCGCGGTGTAGACATCGCCGCCGACGATCTCGGACGTGCGGATCATGTTCCGCAACTGGTTCTCGCTGCCCATGGTGCCGCTCGCATGTTGCGAGCCGTCCTCCATCATGGTCTCTCCACCCTCGGACTCCATCTCGGTGCCCTGGGCCATCTGCTCGCCGCCCTGGTTCTCGTTGCCCTGGGCCGAGTCGCTCTCCGACATGTTGGTGTCGGCGAAGGCGGGCGCGGCCAGAAGCGTGGCGGCGGACGCGAGAAGCGTGAAGCGTGTCATGTGTCCTCCTTTTCGCATGGCGTATCGTTTACGTTGCCATCGTCCAACGTGACCGTCCGGGTCGTGTTCCTGCCCCCGGTGCCTTTCGGCCCGCGCCCGGACCGGACGAGTTGTCAGGGCCGGGTGACGGCTCGCGAGGCCTCGGGACGCTGGACCGACCGCCGGTGCGGCAGCGCTTCGCGCACCCTGCCCCTCTGGCGCGATGAACGCTCCCATGTCACGGCCTCGCGGCTCGCGCTGTCCGAACAGGCACGAGCGGGGCCGCGCCGCGCCCGCCGATGCAGCACCCAAGCGGGGGGAAGGGGAACAAGCCCCCCCAAGCTGCGTTTCGCCCCCCGACAGACAGACCACCCGCATCAGCACGCGAAAGGACGGACACCGCCATGCCCGCACCCGCGACCGACGACACCGGCAAGACACCCCGCCCGCCGAACCGCCCCGGCCGCCGCTGGAGCGGCAGGCTCGGCGACTGGATCGGCGGCTGGCTGCCGGGCCCCGCCCCGCAACACCGGCCGATCCCGTTGCCCGTCGAGCGGCCCCGCCCGCGCAGGGGGCACTGAAGCGGCAGAGCGACGCCGACGATGGCGGCCCGCTGCCGCGAACCCCACCGGCGCCGCCCGCCACGGACGCTTGCCCGCCCCGGACGCTTGAAGGAGACGAGACATGATCGACCCCACCGACCGCACCCCGGAGCCGTTCCGCCATGCCGGAGACAGCCAGCAGGCACCGGAAAGAACTCATTCCGCCGGGCTCGCGACGACACGCTTCAGCCACGCGCATGGCCGCACGCCGGAAGACAGTTTCTGGCGCGCCTACGAGGACGATCTTCACGAGGCCGAAGCGCGCTTGCATGACGACCATTTCGAGGATTTGGACGACGACGAGCATGACGATGGGTGGGCCGAAGGGCTCGGCCGTGGGCTGGCCCGCCGCGGCTCGGGCATCGGCCACGCCGTTATCGAGACCGCGCGCCGCAACCCCGTGGGCACCGCGCTCGCGGCGGCTGGCGTGGCGCTGATGTTTGCCCCCCGAGTCGAACGCGATGATGTGCGCCACGCAGTCCGCACCGCGCGGCAGCGTGCCGAGGCTGCCGGCCTCCGGGGCCGGGCACGCGCCCGCTCGCGCGTCGCGCCCTACGAGCGCCGGATGCGCGAGGGCGCCGACGCGGCGCAGCGCCGGATGGAACGCGCCCGCGACGAGATGAGCCGCCGCTACGACCGGCTGCGCGGGCATGTCGAAGCCGGCACGGAGGAGATGTCGTCCGAGGCGCGCAACCGGGTGGTGGCCGCCCGCATGCGGGCGATGGAGGCGCGAGATCGCTTCCTCGACGCGTCGGACCGCGCCCGCCACCGTGCCGACCACGCCCTGCGTGACGGGTCGGAGAGCGCTCGCGAGGCTTATCGCGACCACCCGCTGCTCGTGGGCACGCTCGCCGCCGCCCTCGGCGCGGCGGTCGGCGCCGCCCTGCCCCGCTCGCGCTTCGAGGACGACCGCCTGGGCGACCTGTCGGCGCGGCTGATGGACGAGGCCGAGGAGATCTACCGCCACGAGCGCGCGCGCATCGCCGACGCCGCCCGCGGTGCCCTGAACGAAGCCCGCGAGATGGCTACGGAGACGGTCGAGAGCGCGCGGCAGAGTATTCCCGACGGCGAAGATGTCGTTCGGGAGGCCGAGCACCGGCTGCGTCAAGGCGCGGCCCGTGTCGCCGAAGGTGCCCAGTCGGGTGCCCGGCGCGAGACCGGAGGCTGATGCCTGGGCCTTCGGTCTCTCAAGTTCCCTTCCCGACTTGCCCCGCGCCCCGGCGCGGGGCTCTTTTTTTTGGGTGCGTCACCCGCGGCGGCCTGCCCGGCCGGGCGCCTTGCGTCCGCCCCACAAGGCGGTAGACCGGCGGCCATGCACGACGCGCCCGCCCGCACCCTGCCCGAGATCCTCGCCGACCGGATCGAGCGCGGCCTGCTCGCGCCCGACCCCGCGCAGGAGGCGGCCGCCGCGCCGCTGGAACGCATCCGGGCCGAGATTGCCCGCCCCCCGCCGCCGCCGAAGAAAAGCCTGCGCGGTCTCTTCGGCAAGGCGCCGCGCCGCGATCCGGTGCGCGGCCTCTACCTCTGGGGCGGGGTGGGGCGCGGCAAGTCGATGCTGATGGACCTGTTCTTCGAGGCTGCGCCCATCGAGCGCAAGCGGCGCGTCCACTTCCACGCCTTCATGCAGGAGATCCATGCCGGCCTGCACGAGGCCCGAAAGACGGGGGTCGACGACGCCATCCTGCCCGTGGCCGGCGACGTGATCGCCCATGTCGACCTGCTCTGCTTCGACGAGATGCAGATCACCGACGTCGCCGACGCGATGATCGTGGGCCGCCTCTTCGAGCAGCTCTTCGCGGCGGGGGTGACGATGGTCACGACGTCGAACCGCCCGCCCCGCGACCTCTACAAGGACGGGATCAACCGCGAGGTCGTCCTGCCCTTCATCGCCCTGATCGAGGCGCACATGGAGGTGTTCGAGCTCGCGGCCGACCGCGACTACCGTCAGGGGCGCCTCGCCGGCGCGCGCACCTACTTCACGCCCAACGACCACGAGGCCCGCGCCGCCGTCAACGCGATCTGGGACGACCTGCTCGACGGCGGCGAGCCGCACCCGCTGGTGCTGCGCGTGCAGGGGCGCGACGTGAAGCTTCCCGCCTTCCGCAACGGCGTGGCGCGGGCGGGCTTCTTCGATCTCTGCGGCCACCCGCTGGGGCCGGCCGACTACCTGGCGATCGCGCAGGCCGTGCGGGTTCTGGTGCTGACCGACATCCCCCGGCTGTCGCGCGACAACTTCAACGAGGCGCGCCGCTTCGTGACGCTGGTCGACGCCCTCTACGAGGCGCGCGTGCAGCTGGTCTGCACGGCCGCCGCGCCGCCCGACTACCTCTACATCGAGGGCGAGGGCAGCTTCGAGTTCGCCCGCACCGCGAGCCGGCTCATGGAGATGCAGTCGGAGGGCTGGGGCGCCTGATCGGCCGTGTCCATGCGGCGCGCCTTGCGGCGCATTCCCCTGGGTTTGCGCCCGTTCCGGGCGCGCGCCTCCGGCGGGGATATTTCCGGCACAATGAAGCTGGGAGGCGGCCCCCGTGAGCGAGGTGGCCCCGGTGGGCGGGGCAGTCGGCGGGTGAACGCGGGCCGCGCGCTGTGCCGTCAGGTCGCGATCTCGGGCAGTACGGCGCGCTGGCCGACGCGGATGCGGTCGGGCGAGGAGAGGACCCGGCGGTTGGCCTCGAAGATCTGGGTGAAGCGGGACGCATTGCCGTAGATGCGCCGGGCGATGGCGCCGAGGCTGTCGCCGGACTGGACGGTATAGAACAGCGCGTCCTCCGCGCGCTCGGCGCCCTGAACGACTCGCACGTCCACGCCCGCGACCTCGCCCGCGGTCTCCAGCGTGGGGCGCTGGACCGGGGTGGGCGTGCCACCGGTCTTCTGCGCGATGTCGGCGATGAGCGTTGCGGTGTCGAAGCGGCGCTCGGGCGTGCGCAGGGCCGAGGGCGCGGCGATCCGGCCGCTCTCGGCGGCCTCGTTGAGAAGGTCGTCGATATCGGCGTCGCTGCCTTCGTGCGCGAGGGCCCGTTCGATAAGCGTGGCGAGGTCGGCAGCGGCGGGTTCGGCAGCAGTGGGTTCGCCCGCGGCGGCAGGCGAGGCGCCCCGCGCCTCGGCGAGAAGGGCCGCGACGTAGGCGTCGCCCGTGTCGGCCTGCATCGACTGCTGGATCAGACCCGACAGGTCGGGGCGCTCGGGAGCCGCCGCGGCAGCGGGTGCGCCGAGGCTCGTCAGCACCGCCTGGGTCAGCGCGTCGAGATCGCTGGAGGGCGGCACGGGCGCCGGTGCGGGAGCGGGGGGCGCCCAGGTGGCGCGGGCGAGGCCGGCCACGACGCCGGCAATCATCTGTGCCATGCTGTCGGGGCAGGTCTGGCGTGGCGCACCTCTTGCGCGAGCGCCGGCTGCAGGGCGCAGGCCGCCAGGGCGGCCGCTGCGATCGTCCGCTTCATGTGTATGTCCCCCTCGGACACCACACCATATCTGGGCATAACCGCTGGCAAGGCGGGGTATGCTGGATCCGTGCTGCGAAATGTAGCGGGGGATCACGAAGCAGTCAGAAGATGATTCGCGTTCAGGGAGTGCGATTCGCACAACTGATTCGCGCGCCTCGGAATTGTCCTGCAGCAGGGTCAGGCGGGGCGGGCGTCGCGACCGCTGAGCGCCTCCTGACGGCGCAGGACCGCGCCGGCGAGGTAGAGCGAGCCGAAGACGAGCACGCGGGCCTGCGGCGTCTCGCGGGCGATGGCGGCGAGCGCCGGATCGACGCCTTCCGCCTCGTCTGCCTCGATACCATGGGCGCGGGCGGCGGCGGCAAGCGCCGCGGTCGGCTGGCTGGCGGCCTCGCCGGGCACGGGCACGGCGGTCAGCCGGTCGGCGAGGCCGGCAAAGGGGGCGAGCACTGCGGCGGCGTCGCGCGCGCCCTGCAGGCCGAAGACGAGGTGCAGCGGCCGACCGTCGCCCGCGCGGGCGCGAAGGGTCGCGGCCATCGCGCCAGCCGCATGGGGGTTGTGGCCGCCGTCGAGCCAGAACTCGCCGCCGGGCAGGAGGTCGGCGAGGCCGCCCGCGAGACGCTGCATGCGCGCGGGCCAGCATGCCCCCGTCATCGCCGCCTCGTACACCGCCTCGCCGTGGCCGAGATGGCGCAGCGTGGCGAGCGCGGTGCCGGCATTGGCCACCTGGTGCGGGCCGGGCAGGGCGGGCAGCGGCAGGTCGAGGAGGCTGGTCTCGTCCTGGAATACCAGCCGCCCCCGCTCTTCGCAGACATGCCAGTGCTGTCCCTCGGCGAGCAGCGGGGCGCCGAGGCGGGCGGCACGCGCCTCGATCACGGCGAGCGCGTCGTCGGCCTGGCGGGCGACCACGCAGGGCACGCCACGCTTGAGGATGCCGGCCTTCTCGCCGGCGATCTCGGCCCGAGTCTCGCCCAGGAACGCCTGGTGGTCGAGGTCGACCGGCGTGATGATCGTCAGGTGCGGGCGGGCGACGACGTTGGTCGTGTCGAGCCGCCCGCCCATGCCGACCTCGAGCAGCAGCGTGTCGGCCTCCGCTTCGGCGAAGGCGAGGAAGGCGGCGCAGGTCGTCGCTTCGAAATAGGTGATCGGCTGGCCCGCGTTGGCCGCAAGCGTCCGCTCCAGCACGTCGACCAGCGCGGGTTCCGCGATCTCGACGCCCGCCAGTTCGATCCGCTCGTGGAAGCGCACGAGATGGGGAGAGGTATAGGCGTGCACCCGCTGCCCGGCGGCGGCCAGCCCCGCGCGCAGCATGGCCAGGGTCGAGCCCTTGCCGTTTGTCCCGGCGATGTGGATGACGGGCGGTAGCCTGTCCTGGGGGTTGCCGAGCGCGTCGAGAAGGCGCCACGTGCGGTCGAGCGAGAGGTCGATGGTGCTCGGGTGCAGGTCGCCCATGCGGGCGAGGAGCGCGTCGGAGCCGGCCGCCTCCGTCTCGCTCGCCGTATCGGCGGGACTCATTCGGCGGCGTCCGCCTTCGGGCCCGGCCGCTGGTCGCCCGTCTCGGGGGTGCCCTTTTCCCCCTCCTCCGCCGGGACGTCGGGCTGGGCCTCGGGCACGGCGAGGTCGAGCGGCGGGGGCAGGTCGCCCTTCACCGCCGGCGGCAGGCCCATCAGCATCCGCGTCACGGTAATCAGCTCGTCGCGCAGGTCGCGCCTGTGCGTCACCCGGTCGAGCATGCCGTGGTCGAGCAGATACTCGGCGCGCTGGAAGCCCTCGGGCAGCTTTTCGCGGATCGTCTGCTCGATCACGCGGGGGCCGGCGAAGCAGATCAGCGCGTTGGGCTCGGCGATGTGGATGTCGCCCAGCATCGCGTAGCTCGCCGTCACGCCGCCCGTGGTGGGGTGGGTGAGAACGACGATGTAGGGCAGGCCGGCCTCGCGCAGCTCTTCCACCGCGACGGTGGTGCGCGGCATCTGCATGAGCGACAGGATGCCCTCCTGCATCCGTGCGCCCCCAGCGGCGGAAAAGAGGATCAGCGGGCGACGCAGCTCCTTGGCGCGGGCGCAGGCGGCGACGATGGCGTTGCCCACATACATCCCCATCGAGCCGCCCATGAAGGAGAAATCCTGCGCGGCGGCGACGATGGGGGTGCGCCCCATCTCGCCCGCGGCGATCAGCATCGCCTCCTTCTCGCCCGTGTCGCGCTGGGCGCTTCGCATCCGGTCGGTGTAGCGCTTGCTGTCGCGGAAGTGCAGCGGGTCGGCCAGCGGCTCGGGCACCGGAATCTCGGTGAACACGCCGCCGTCGAAGAGCGTGGCGAAGCGCGTGCGCGGCGTCAGCGCCATGTGGTGGCCGCAGGCGGTGCAGACGTTGAGGTTGGTCGCCAGTTCCCGGTGGAACAGCATCGTCCCGCATTCGGGGCACTTCGTCCACAGGTGCTCGGGCATCTCGCGGCGCGAGAAGAGCGAGTTGATCTTGGGGCGGACGTAGTTCGAGATCCAGTTCATGCGGGCCCTCGCGCGACTGGCCGCGATGTAAGGGGCGCGGGGCGCGAATGCAAACGCCGGTTGCGCGCGGGCATGCGGGCCGAAGCGGGCCGTGGGGCGTGTTTTGGCTTGCGCCCGCGCGCCGGGGGCTGCTCTCTCGGCCCCATGCCGGATTTCTCGAGAGAGGCCACCCTGCTGGGAGAGGGCGCCGCCCGCATCGCCGGGATCGACGAGGCGGGTCGCGGGCCGCTCGCCGGCCCCGTCACGGCGGCGGCCGTCGTGC
The DNA here is from genome assembly GCA_001314685.1 of Rhodobacteraceae bacterium HLUCCA09. GTDB lineage: Bacteria > Pseudomonadota > Alphaproteobacteria > Rhodobacterales > Rhodobacteraceae > HLUCCA09. Next base: position 15,204 of record LJNT01000202.1, on the reverse strand, counting down.
TTCACCCCGCGCGCATTCCCCGGGGTATCGACGATTCCAAGGTGCTCGACCGTGGCGCGCGTGAGGCGCTCGCGGCCGAGATCATGGCCAATGCGGAGGTTGCGGTGGTGCATGTGAGCGTCGAGGAGATCGACCGCCTCAACATCCTGCATGCGGCGCTGCTGGCGATGCGACAGGCGGTTGGGCTGCTCGGCCTGCCGCCCTGCCACGCGCTGGTCGACGGCAACCGATGCCCCGACGATCTGCCCTGCCCGGCGACGCCCGTCATCGGCGGCGACGGGCTCTGCCTGTCGATCGCGGCGGCCTCGATCGTGGCCAAGGTGGCGCGTGACCGGGTGATGGTGGAGCTGGCGCAACAGCACCCCGGCTACGGCTGGGAGACGAACGCGGGCTATGCGACCAAAATGCATCTGTCGGCGCTCCAAGATCTCGGGCCGACCCCGCATCATAGGCGTACCTTCGCCCCCGTCCGCAATATCTTGTGGCAAGAGAAAAGCCCAAGCCCCTGATTCAAAAAAGAAATTGACGGCGAATCGGGCCTGACTCATCCTGCCCTCAAGAAGCGCCACAAAGGCGCGGGGACGAGGCAGACAGATGACGACACGCACCGGGCCGGGCGCGGCAGTGCCCGGGCGCGCCGAGGGCGCGCTACCGCGCAACACCATCCTCGCGGGCGACTGCATCGAGGCGATGGGCATGCTGCCCGAGGCGTCGGTCGACCTCGTCTTCGCCGACCCGCCCTACAACCTGCAGCTGCGCGGCGAGCTCCACCGCCCCGATAACAGCCGCGTCGATGCCGTCGACGACGCGTGGGACCGCTTCACCGGCTTCGAGGCCTACGACGCCTTCACCCGCGCCTGGCTGGCCGAGGCGCGGCGGGTGCTCAAGCCCACCGGCGCGCTCTGGGTGATCGGCAGCTACCACAACATTTTCCGCGTCGGCGCGGCGGTGCAGGATGCCGGCTTCTGGCTGCTCAACGACGTGGTGTGGCGCAAGGCCAACCCCATGCCCAACTTCCGCGGCAAGCGACTGACCAACGCGCATGAGACGCTGATCTGGGCCAGTCGCGCCGAGGGTTCCAGATACACCTTCAACTACGAGGCGCTGAAGGCGCTGAACGAGGGTGTGCAGATGCGCTCCGACTGGGTGCTGCCGCTCTGCACCGGGGCCGAGCGCCTGAAGGACGAGAACGGCGACAAGGCCCACCCCACGCAGAAGCCCGAGAGCCTGCTCTACCGCGTGCTGATCGGCACGACGAACCCCGGCGACGTGGTGCTCGACCCGTTCTTCGGCACCGGCACGACCGGCGCGGTGGCCAAGGCGCTTGGGCGCGACTTCATCGGCATCGAGCGCGAGGAGGCCTACCGCGAGATCGCCGCGAAGCGCATCGGCAAGGTTCGCAAGCTCGATGCCGGGGCGCTCGCCGTGACAGCCTCGAGGCGCGCCGCGCCACGTGTGCCCTTCGGCCAGGTGGTCGAGCGGGGGCTCCTGCGGCCCGGCGAGGTGCTGACCTGCGCCAAGGGCCACCGCGCCGCCCGCGTCCGGGCCGACGGGACGCTCGTGGCCGACGGCGTGACCGGCTCGATCCACCAGGTGGGCGCGGCGCTCGAGGGCGCGCCCTCGTGCAACGGGTGGACGTACTGGCACGTCCGGCGCGACGGCGTGCCGGTGCCCATCGACGTGCTGCGCCAGCAGATCCGGGCCGAGATGGGCCCGCACCCCTGAGATTTCGGAGGTACCGCCGGTGCCTGCGGCTTCCGACACCGCGGCACCCCTTGCCCCGCCGAGCGCCTCGCGCCGGCGGGGTCTTTTCGTTCAGGGGGCGAAGGCGATCATGATCGACGTGCCCTCGCCCGGGCGGGAGGCGACCGTGAGATCGGCGCGCAGCGACCGGGCGAGCGCGGCGACGATACTGCCCCCCACGCCCGGCTGGCCGCCATGCGCCGTCGTGTCGAGCCGGCCCGCGCCCTCTTCGGCCTGCCGGTGCTGCGCCGCGATCGACGGCGCGGTGACGGGCCAGTCGGTGCCCTCGGGCATGCCGATGCCGTCATCCTCGACCGTCAGGCGCACGTTTCCGTCCATGCGGTCCAGCCGGACTCGCACCGTGCCGCCCGCGCGCCCCTCGAAGGCGTGTTCGAGCGCGTTTGTCAGGAACTCCGACAGCAGGAGTCCCAGCCGCGCCGCCGTGTCGAGCGTCAGCTCCAGCGTGTCGCAATCGAGGCTCATCTCGACATCGTTGCGCGCTTGCAGGCCCGAGACCACCGCCGCGATGCGGCCGAGATAGGTGCCGGCCGCGATGGTGCGATCGGCGCCGGGCGGGCCGTCGGCCTTCATCATCTCCTCGTAGAGAAGCGCGAGCGCCTCGACCCGCCGTCCGATCGCCCTGAGCGAATCGGGCGTGACGTCGCGCGCCGCCTGCACGCGGATCATGCTCACGATCATGGCGAGATGGTTCTTCACCCGGTGCTGCAGTTCGCGCAGCAGTTCGACCGCGTCGTCGTCGTCGCCGTCGGCCGCGGCCATGGGTGGCGCGACCTCCCGCAGGATGGCGAAATGGGCGCTGAGCTGCCCCGAATCGTCGTGCACCGGCGTGATCAGGAGCTGGTTGCGAAACGGGGTTCCGTCGGCCCGGTGGTTGGTGAGCGTCACCTGGAACTCGTGCTCGGAGCGCAGGCCCTCGCGGATGCGCTCGACATCGGCCGGGTCGGTCTGCGGCCCCTGCAGGAAGCGGCAGTTGCGGCCCAGCGCGGCCTCGCGCGGATAGAGCGTCATCGCCTCGAAGGCCGCGTTGACATAGGTGATCGGGTCGTCGCAGGCGTGGGCGTCGGTCATCACCATCGCCAGCTGCGATCGCTGGATGGCGGTCGCCACGTCGCCACCTTCGCTTTGGTCTTCCAACGCGCCCGACTCCGCCACGTTCTCGCTCCGCCTGCCGGCGGCCTGCACCCGGCCAGTGGCCAGCAGGCGCCCGCCATTCCCTGTTATCGGGCCGCCGCGGCGTCGTCCGTTCGGTACCGTACGGAAGGGGCTTGCCTCAGGCCATACCGTCGATCTCTGGGAGGAGGGTGTCGTAGGCGGCACGGACGAGATCGTAGCATTCGCAGCTCGCCTCGCGCAACGCGCCGTGGTCGAGCACGCGGATGCGCCCCCGCGCATAGTCGATTCGCCCTTCGCGCTGCAGCTCTGCCGCGGCCTGGGTGACGGTGGGCCGCCGCACGCCCAGCATGTCGGACAGGAACTCCTGCGTCAGCGGCATGGTCTCGTCGTCGGTGCGGTCGCTCATCGTCAGGAGCCACCGGGCGAGCCGCTGACGCGCGCTGTGTGTCCCGTTGCAGGCGCCCGAGACGAGCACCTGGTAGAAGATGGCCTGCACCACCGACAACAGCATGGACTCGAAGTCGGGGTGGTCGCGCCGCAGTGGGTCGAGGGCCTGAGGCGTGAGGGTCAGGGCCGCGCCGCCGATCTGCACCTGGTTGGTGTTGAGCTGCCGCCCGTCGCCGAGGATCAGCCCGATGCCGGTGCAGCCCTCGCGCCCCACATTGGCCATCTCGATGGTCGAGCCGTCGCTGTAGCTCGCCAGAGTCGACACGACGGCCGTCTCGGGAAAGTGCAGCGCGGGCGTCGGCTCTCCGGTGTGGGCGAGCACGGTGCCGGCGTCGAGCTCCACGCGCTCGCAGGCGTCGAGCACGGCGCGGCGGGTCTCGGGGGCGAGCGATCTCAGCACGCGGTTCTTCTGGCCGGTCTCCATGCGGTGAGAATGCCCGCGACCGCTCCTTTGTTCAAAGCGCATGGTTGCAGGCCCTAGCGCGGGGGCGGCAGCGTCCCGTCGCGATAGGGTCTCCAGTCGGCGATCTCGGGGTAGAACTGCTTGCGCCACGCCCGCACGCGCGGGTTCATCACCCGCCGCCAGAGCGGCGGGATCATCGCGATCTGGGTCATCAGCGGATATCCGTAGGGCAATTGCGGGGCCTCGTCCTCGGCATAGGTCTGGAGCAGGGGAAAGCGCCGATCGGGCTTGTAGTGGTGATCGGAATGGCGCTGAAGGTTGATGAACAGCCAGTTCGACGCACGGTGCGAGGCATTCCACGAATGGCGCGGCTTGACGTGCTCGTATCTGCCATCGCCCAGGTGCTTTCGCGTCAGGCCGTAATGCTCGACGTAGTTGGTCAGCTCGAGCTGCCAGATCGCCGTGAAGGCGCACACGAAGAACAGGATCAGCCCGCCCACGCCGCCCAGCGCGAGCGCGAGCGCGACCCACGCGCTCTGCAGCGCCGCGTACCGCCAGAACGGGTTCTGCAGCGACCACGGGCTCTTGCCGCGCTTCTCCAGGCGCCTCGCCTCGGCCCGGAGCGCCGAGGCAAAGCCCTCGCGCAGCACGCGGGGAAAGAAGCGGTGGAAGCCCTCGTTGTAGCGCGCCGTCACTGCGTCGCGCACGGTGCCGACGTAGCGGTGATGCACCAGCAGGTGCTCGGTGCGGAAATGGCTGTAGAGCACCGAGGCGAGCAACAGGTCGCCCAGCCAGCGCTCCAGCCGGTTCTTCTGGTGCATCAGCTCGTGCGCATAGACGATGCCCACCGCGCCGGAGACGACGCCGAGGCCGAAGAAGATCGCCCATTTCTCGAACAGCGTCAGGTGGTCCGAGCCGGGCACCACGGCGAGCGCGAAGACCAGAAGCGCCGCCTGGATGGGAAACCAGATCAGCGTGATCAGGCGATACCAGAACAGCAGCCCGGGCGGCGTGTCGGGGTCTTCGTTCGACAGGTTCAGCCCCGACAGCGCGTCGAGCAGGGTGAACAGGCCCCATGCGAAAAGCGGCAGCGAGATCACCCACCAGCCGCCCTGCGTGATCGTCATGACCGCCAGCGGCACTGTCAGCAGCGACATCCAGAACGGCGCGGCGTGTCCGATGCGGGCGATCGGCGGGGCGGCTGGCGTGGATGAGTGCGTTGCGGTCATGGCGATCGTCCTCTGCCGCGCGCGAGGCTAGGCCGCGATTGTGGCGAAATCAAAGCGGCGGAAACTCGGGTGACGCGAGGTTCCACACCTTGCGCATCAGCGTCGGCAGCGCCTGCGGGCGAAAGGCGTGGTGGCCGGTGAAGGCGCCGCGCGCAGCCTGCGCGCCGAGCGGGACCTCGGCGAGGCGCAGGGAAAGCCGCAGGTGGAAATGGGTGAAGGTGTGGCGCACCTCGCCCGCCGCGCGCCATTCGGCCGTGAGCGGCGGCGCCTCGACGGGCGCCTCCTCCGCCCAGTCGGTGCCGGGAAAGCCGAGCATGCCGCCCAGCAGGCCGCCCTCGGGCCGCGTCTCGAGCAGCACCGCGCCGTCGGCCCGCCGTGCGACGTAGACGAGGCCGAGGCGGGTGGGCTTGGCCTTCCTGGGGGCCTTGCGGGGCAGGTCGGCGGCGATCCCCTCGGCGCGGGCGCGACACCAGCGCATCACCGGGCAGATGCCGCAGGCGGGCGAGCGTGGGGTGCAGATCGTGGCGCCGAGATCCATCACTGCTTGCGCGTGGTCGCCCGGCCGCTCCTGCGGGGTCAGGGCGGCGGCGTGGGCGGTGAGCGCAGGCTTGGCGGCGGGCAGTGGCGTCTCGACGGCGTGGAGGCGCGCCATCACCCGCTCGACATTGCCGTCGACCACCGTCTCGGGTCGGTCGAAGGCGATGGCCGCGATGGCGGCCGCCGTGTAGGGGCCGATGCCGGGCAGCGCGCGCAACCCCTCGGCCGTGTCGGGAAAGGCGCCGCCATGCCCGGTCGCCACGGTGCGGGCGCATTTCAGCAGGTTACGGGCGCGGGCGTAATAGCCGAGGCCCGCCCACTCGGCCATCACCGCTGCGTCCTCCGCGGCGGCGAGATGCGCCACGGTGGGCCACAGCGCGGTGAAGCGCCGGAAGTAGGGGGTGACGGCGGCGACGGTGGTCTGCTGCAGCATCACCTCCGACAGCCAGACGCGATAAGGGTCGGCGCGCCGCCCCGCGCGGGGCGGCACCCGCCATGGCAGGTTGCGCGCGTGCCGGTCGTACCAGCCGAGCAGCGCGGCGCCCAGGTTTTCGCTGGCCTCTGCCGCCTCGTCACGCATTCTTGACGCTCATTTCCACCGCCCCACTGGTCCCTGTCTGCCGCCCCGATATGATAGGGACGTATGACGGGAAAGGCAGGGCGGGCGCACATGGCGGGCGGAGCATCGGCAGACGATCCGAAGGCGGGAAAGCGTCGCGCCATGCGACGCGGCCGCGGCTTTCGCCAGGCCGGGGCGCTGGTCGAAGGGCGCATCCGCACTGCTTCGGAGTCGCGCGGCTTCGCCGTCGCCCGCCTGCTGACCCATTGGGAAGAGGTGGCGGGCCGCGACGTGGCCGCCATCGCCCGCCCCGTCGAGGTGAGCTATTCGAGGGGCGGCCTCGGCGCGACGCTCACGCTGCTGACCACCGGCGCCCACGCGCCGCTGCTGCAGATGCAGGAGCCGCGGCTGCGCGAGCGCATCAACGCCTGCTACGGTTATGCCGCGATCAGCCGCATCCGCCTGACCCAGACGGCGCCCACGGGCTTTGCCGAGGGGCAGGCGGCCTTTGCCGCAGAGTCGGCCACGCCCGCACCCGAGCCTGCCGCCGCGCAGGCCGGGCGGGCGCTCGCCGAGGGCGTGGGCGACGCGGGCCTCCGGGACGCGCTCGCGCGGCTCGGCGCCAACATCCTCGCGAAATCCGGGCGTGCCGCGCCCGCCACAGACGAAAGGCCGTGACATCCACATGACCCGTATCCCCCTTCTCTCCGTCGTCGCCGTGACCGTTGTCGGCGCCGCCGCCTTCTGGATCGCCCGGCCCGCCCCCGAGGGTGCGCTGCCCGCGCTGCCGATGGCCGCCGAGGCGCAGGAGGCCGCCGAGATCGACACCTCGAGCGTCGCCGAGATGGCGCTGGGCCCCGAGGACGCGGCCGTGACGGTGATCGAATACGCGTCGTTCACCTGTCCGCATTGCGCGACCTTCCACGAGCAGGTGCTGCCGCAACTGAAGGAGAGCTACGTCGATACCGGGCAGGTGCGCTTTGTCCATCGCGAGGTCTATTTCGACCGCTACGGGCTGTGGGCCGGCATGGTCGCCCGCTGCGGCGGCGAGGAGCGCTATTTCGGCATCGCCGACTTGATCTACGAGCGCCAGCGCGAATGGACGCGCGGCGAGCCGACCGAGGTCGTCGACAAGCTGCGCCGCATCGGCAAGACCGCGGGCCTGACCGACGAGCAGCTCGATGCCTGCCTGTCGGACGGGCAGAAGGCGCAGACGCTCGTGGCCTGGTATCAGCAGAACGCCGAGGCAGACGGCATCGACGCCACGCCCTCCTTCGTCATCGACGGCGAGACGTTCTCCAACATGTCCTACGCCGATTTTGCCGAGATCCTAGACGAGAAGCTCGGCGACTGAACGGCGCGCGGAAAGGCGTTTGCAAACGCCTTTCCGCGCTCCGCACCAGTGGTGGCCCGTGCGGCTGGGTCGGGGTCAGCTTCGGCCGGCCGCAGAGCGCGCCAGCGCCGCGTCGACGGGCGCCCAGTCGTCGATCTCCAGGCGCACCGGCAGCGTCAGCACCTTCGGGCGGAAATCGGGCGGCAGGCGCGCGGCGTCCTTCTCGGTCGTCACCATCTGCGCGCCGGTGAGCTTCGCCTCGGTCTCGAGCCGGGTCAGAAGGGCGCGAGTGAAGGGCTGGTGGTCGTCGAGCGCCTCGGCGCGGCGGAGGTCGGCGCCCAGGGCGCGGAGGGTGGCGAAGAACTTCTCGGGGCGCCCTATCCCCGCGAAGGCAAGTGCGGGCAGGCCAGCCCAGTCCATCCCGGTCGGCAGGGGCGCGAGGCGGCCGCGCAGGCGCGTCACCGTCACCGCATCACCCCACGTCGCGTCGAAGCGGGCCTGCGCGGCATCGTCGCCGATCGTGAGCAGCAGGTCGGCGCGGGAGAGGCCGGCCGCCACGGGCTCGCGCAGCGGGCCGGCGGGGATGCACCGCGCGTTGCCGAAGCCTGCATGCGCGTCGGCCACGACGAGCGAGAGATCCTTCGCCACTGCGGGGTTCTGGTGGCCGTCGTCGAGCACGACACGCGCCGCGCCGGCGGCTTCGGCCGCGCGCACGCCGGCGGCACGGTCCTTCGCCACCCAGGTTGGCGCGAAGGCGGCGAGCAGCAGCGGCTCGTCGCCCACCTCCCCGGCCCGGTGGCGGCGTTCCTCGACCCGCACCGGCCCCTCTAGGCTCCCGCCATGGCCCCGAGTGACGACGTGGGTGCCCGCGCCCAACCGCTGCACCAGCGCGATGACGGTCGGCGTCTTGCCCGTGCCGCCCGCGGTCAGGTTTCCCACGCAGATGACCGGCACGCCGGCGCGGTGTTCCGGCCCACGGGCCACGCGCCACGCGGTGGCGGTGGCATAGAGCCGGCCGAGCGGTGCGAGCGCACGCGCGGCGATGCCGGGGCGGTCCGGCGGAGACGACCAGAAGGCGGGCGGGCGCATCAGCCGTCGCCCCCGCGGCGCGGCCCTGCGCCGGTGCCGGCCGCCACGTGGCGCAGCGCGTCGCGCAAGGCGGCGACGACGCGCTCCTGCACGCGGGCGCCGTCGCTCGCCACGTCCCACGCAACCTGCGCCAGCGACGCGGCGCGGTCGGGTGACAGCATGTCGGACAGGACGACGCCAAGGCCGCCGATCTCGTCCACGCGGGCCAGGCCGCCCGCCCGGTCGAGCCGCTCGATCCACGCCTCGTGCGGTGCGCCCTCGGGGCCGCAGAGGATCGCCGAGCCCAGTCGTGCGGCGTCCGACGGGTCGGCCGCGCCGGCCGCGCCGGGGCGAAAGCTGCCGCCGATCACGCAGACCGGCGCGAGGCGATACCACAGCCCGATCTCGTCGGGATCGTCCACGACGAAGACCTCGGTGCTGTCGTCCGGCTCCTCGCCCGCGTTGTGCCGTGCGACCCGCCAGCCCTCGCCCCGAAGCCACGAGGCGAGCGTTGCGCCCTGCGCGGGGTCGCGCGGGCAGAGCAGCAGCAGCAACCGGTGCGCGCCCTGCAGCGCAAGGCGGTGCGCCTCGATGAAGGCGGGGATCTCGGCCTCGGTGGGGAAGGTGGCGAGCCAGACGGGCCGGGCGTGCAAAAGCTGGGCAAAGTGGTCGCGGTCGCTCTCCTCGCAGGGCGGCGGGTCGGGGACGGACACGAAGTGCCCGGCCACCTCGAGGCGCAGGCCGGCCGGCCCGAGCTGACGCAGGGCGCGCGCTGCAGCCTGGTCTCGGGCCAGGACGCGGGCGACGCCGCCGAGCAGGCTGCGCCAGGCCCGCCGGCGCCCGCCCTCCCCCCTCGGCGCGGGCACGTCGACGGCGATCACGGGCACCTGCGCCGCGAGCAGCGCCTCGAGCAGCGGCTCTGGGCCGATCTCGCCATGCCAGAGCGCCAGGTCGGGGGCGCGGGCGGCGACCCAGCGCGCGGCCGCGCGCCTCCCGCCCCCGGCGGGCGGCGGGTCCACGCCTGGGGCGCCGGCCCCGGTTGTCGCCGATCTCGCGCCGGGCGGGCCGGCAAGAGGCAGGATCTCGAGATCCGGCAGGTCGGCGTCGAGCCGCTCGGCCAGGTCTGCGAGGGCCCGGCGGTCAGGGCCGATGCAGAGCAGGCGTGGCGCCCCGGTGTGGCCGGTGGGCCGGCCCTCGGCCAGCGGGAGCATCTTGCGCTCAGGGGTGCGCCCGGTGCCGAAGGCCCGGCGCAACCAGCCGATCGGGCCGGTTGCGCGCTCGCCAGGGCGCGCGCTGACCAGGCCGGGCTGCGACGGATGGCTCAGCATGGGCGGCCGACCTCCTGCGGGCCAACCAACCCTCGACGGATGGCCCTGCCCGGCCGAGCCTCGCCCCCTGTGACGGGCATTCGATGCGGTGGGTCGGTCACCGTTTCTTCTCCTCGGCGAGGCGCCCGCACGCTACGGCCGGGCGAGGCGCGGTCAAGCCCCGCAGCCACCGATACCGGCCCCGCGGCCTTGCATCACTCGACCCGGGCGCCGGGGGCGAGGCGCGCGAGCGTCTCGGCGTGGAGCGCGGGCGGCGCGGCCAGCACGCCCTCCGTCTTGCGGCCGGAGCTGTTGAACGACAGCGGCCGCCCTGCCCGGTCGGTCACGAGGGCTCCGGCCTCCTCGGCGATGAGCGCGCCGGCGGCCACGTCCCATTCCCACGAGTCGCGCAGCGTCAGCATGCCGTCGAAGCGCCCCTCGGCCACCAGCGCGATCCGGTAGGCGAGCGAGGGGCGGAAATGGCGCGCGAGCGAGGGCACAGGGCCGCGCCAGAGCCCGGCGGCGAGGTTGGGGCGCGTCACCAGCATGTCGGCCGCGTCGAGCGCAGGCGGCACTGCAACGGGAGCGATGGGCGCGCCGTCGCGCGTGGCCCCGTGCCCGGCGGCGGCGGCGTAGCGCATCCCCTCGGCGGGCAGGTGGACCACCGCCGCCACCGGCCGGCCGGCATGGACGACGGCGAGCGAATGCGCCCAGATCGGCTCGCCGCGCGCATAGGCGCGGGTGCCGTCGATCGGGTCGACGATGAAAAGCGTCTCGGCATCGCGCGCGGAGGTGTCGTCGGGCGTCTCCTCCGACATCCAGCCATAGCCCGGACGGGCGGCGCGCAGGCGCTCGAAGAGGTAGGCATCGACGGCGAGATCGGCCTCGGTGACCGGCCCCTCGTCGCCGGGCTTGTCCCACACCTTCGGGTCCTGCCGCCAATACGACAGCGCGATCTCGGCCGCGCCCTCGGCCGCCTCGGCCAGCAGCGCCAGATCGGCGGCCGGGTCGGGCGCGGGCGCGGGCCGGGTCACGAACTCAGGCGCCGGCAAGGGTGAGGCCCTCGACCAGCAGCGACGGCACGACGCGCGCAAGGTGCGGGCGGGCGTCGTTGGCCGGCACGACCGTGCGCAGCATCTCGCGCAGGTTGCCCGCGATGGTGCATTCGTTGACCGGGTAGGCGATCTCGCCGTTCTCGACCCAGAAGCCCGACGCGCCGCGCGAATAATCTCCGGTGGTGGGGTTGATGGTGGCGCCGATGAGCGACGTGACCAGCAGGCCCGTTCCCATCTCTGCGACCAGTGCCTCGCGGCTGCGCTCGCCTTGCGTCAGCCGCAGGTTGCCAGCGGACGGCGAGGGCGGTGAGGACGTGCCGCGCGCCGCGTTCGCCGTGCTGTCGAGGCCCAGCTTGGCCGCGGTGGAGAGGTCGAGCACCCAGCGCACCAGCGTGCCGTCTTCCACCAGCGGCCGCGTCTCGGTCGGCAGGCCCTCGCCGTCGAACAGGCGCGAGGCCGAGGCGCGGGGGCGGTGCGGCTCTTCCACCAGCGACAGGCCCTTGGGCAGCACCTCGTCGCCTAGCGCGCCCGACAGCCAGGAGGCGCCGCGCACGATGGCCGTGCCGTTGACCGCGGCCACGAGGTGACCGATCAGCCCCCCCGCCACGCGCTCGTCGAAGAGCACGGGGTATCGGCCGGTCGGCGGCTTCCGGGCGCCGGCACGGGCGACGGTGCGCTCGGCGGCGGTGCGGCCCACCCAGTCGGGGCTCGGCAGGTCGGTGCGCCAGACACGCCCCTCGCCGCAATAATCGCGCTCCATCCCGGTGCCCTCGCCGGTGATGGCGATGCACGAGAGGCTGGAATCGGTGCGGGTCCAGCCGGCGGAGAAGCCGCCCGAGGTGGCCAGGTGCACGCGACGGCGGCCATAGGCGGCCGAGGCGCTTTCGACCGTCGAGATGCCGGAGACCGAGAGCGCGGCCGCCTCGGCCGCGCGCGCGGCCTCTTCCAGCGCCGTGGGGTCGGGCTCGGGCGCGGGATCGTCCATCTCGAGGCGTGACATGTCGGTGTCGGTGGCGAGCAGCGCCGGGTCGGCCTGCATGACGCCGGGGTCTTCCGGCGCCTCGCGGGCCATGGCGACTGCGCGCTCGGCCATCTCGGCGAAGGTCGCGGCCGAGGTCTCGGACGACGAGACGCAGGCCTGCCGCCGCCCCATCATCACCCGCAGGCCCACGTCGACCCCCTCGGCCCGCTCGGCCTGTTCCAGCGCGCCGGCGCGCACGTCGATGGCGAGCGACGTGCCGTCGACCGCGATGGCGTCGGCCGCCTCGGCCCCGGCCGTGCGCGCGGCGTCGAGCAGGGCATGGGTCAGACGGTCGAGCGGCTCGTGCATGGGGCCTCCGGAAAGCGAACGGGCAGGGGCGGACGGCGGCACGCCCTCGGGCACGCCGCGTTGGGAACGCGCCCGAACGGGGCCGCGACGCACCTCAGGCAGCTAGGCGGAGCGGCCGCCCGGCGCAAGGGCGGCCGAGGCTGTGGCGACCGGCCGGGCCGCGAGCCAGCGGCGCAGGATGGCAGCGGGGGCCGGGGCGCAGCCCGGCGGCGCGCCTCGGCAGCAATCAGAAAGGCAGGGGCGCGCCGTTGGCGAGCACCGTGCCGTCGGGCTGCACGGTGATGTCGGAGAGCAGCACGTCGTCGCCTTCCGGCGCGGGCCGGGCGACCATGCCGGTCATCATGCGGACCATCATCGCCTGCTCCTCGGGCAGCAGGCCCATGCCGACCAGCGTCTCGAGCAGGCCCTGCCCGCCCTCGAGGCGCAGGTTCACCCCGCCGTCGGGCGCGGGCGAGCCCGGTCCGAAGGGCCCCGGCGCATCGTAGTCGAAGGTGAAACCGCCCTCGCCCGTCAGCAGGGCGCCGGCGAGCGCCAGCCGCAGTTCCTCGATGTCGAGCGCGATCACCTCGGCCGGCGCCTCGGCCGACATCATCGCGTCTTCCGAGAACATGTCGGTCAGCATCCGCATCTGGCCGCCGAGGTCGACGACCAGCGTCGCGGGGTCGCGCGGCAGCTGGCCGGCCGGGTCGAAGATCGACCAGATCTCCTCGCCGAGCGTCAGGTCGCGCAGCGCCACGGTCAGGTCCATCGGCTGCGCCTCGTCGGTGGGCGTCGAGGGCACCGAGATGAGCGTGCGCAGCGCACCGAGGCCACCCGTCACCTGCGGAAACGGGATCTCGGAGCCCAAGGCGGTGAATGTGGTGCCCTCGAATCCGAAATCGTACTCCATCCGCTCGCCGTCGATGCGGAAGGTGCCGGAGGTGCCGGTCATGCCCGCGTCGAGCGAGAAGCTCTCGGGCATCCCCTCGGTCACGAGCGTCAGCGCGACGGGACCGCTGCCGCCCTCGCCGCGCACGGCGAAGCCGTCCTCGATCATCGCCCCGAGGTCGTCGCTCGCGGCATAGAGCGTGGAAAGGGTGCCGGACGAGGTGGAGCTCACATCCGCGGCGCTCATGCTGAAGTCGAAGGTGCCGCCGGTGTCGGGGTCGGTGCCGACGAAGGCGGCGGCGATCCCCGCGGCGGCAAAATCGCCCTCGACCGCGGGCATGTCGCCGCCGCCGCGGGTGTTGCGGCCTTCGACCCCGGTCAGGGTGACCGAGCCGGAGATATCCTGCGCCGTCCCGCCCTCGGCCACCTCGACGAGCGTGACCGCGATCTCCGGCGCGGCATAGTCGGTGGCGGTCCCCCCGCCATCGGTGTCGGACATCACCAGCGACATGCCGGGATGCGAGATCGTCATCGCCGCGCTGCCCGGCGGCATGCCGTCGAGGCCGGGATCGGAGAGGGTGAGAGGGTAGCTCTCGGGCAGGGTCACCACGACCGTGCCGTCGCCCTGCCCGGCGAACACGACCTCGTCCATCGTGCCGGTCATGGTGGTGCCGTCGTCGGCCTCGAGGGCGTAGGCGACTCCCGTCAGCGTGAGGGTATCGCCACTCGTGTCGCGCTCGGCCACGGTCAGGGCGACGCCCGCCTCCTCGGCGGCGTCCTGCCAGCTCTGCCACGCCTCCTCGGGCGTCAGGGCGAGGGCGGTCGGTGGCGAAAGGAGTGCGGCGGCCGAGGCGCCGGCAAGCATTGCGGTGCGCATGGAGGATCCTCTTCGGGGCAGCGTTCGGGCGTTGCGCGAACTGTCATGCAGGCAGTGCGGAGGGTCAAGCCTTGCGGCTCAGCGCGTCGCAGCGGCGTGCAAGCCGCCGGGGTGCCGATGGACGCGCAGGGCCTCCGCGACGTGCTCAAGCGAGCTATGCCCAAATCTGGGTGACGCGGCCTGATCAGGCGGCGCGGGTTTCGGTGTCGCGGGCGGCGAGGCCGTCGGTGAATGTGACGCCTTCTATGACCTGTGGCAACCGGTTCGCGCCCTTCAGGCGGCGCCATGTCTTGGCGGCGCTCTGGACGAGCTTGAAGACCATGAGCTTGGCCGCCTTCTGCGAGAGCGCGCCCTTGGTCCGGATCGTCCGGTGCCGGACCGTGGCGAAGACGCTCTCGATCGGGTTGCCGGTGCGCAGGTGATCCCAGACCCCATGATCGCGGTGTGAACTGACTGGGTCGGTGGTCTCTCCCGCGGCATTCTTCTTTCGAGGGTTGCGCCAGGCGGGCTGGCGCCGAGCCTCAGGAATGGGGGAGAGACCAGATGCAGGATACCATGTTCGTGGGGCTCGATGTCCACAAGGCATCGATTTCGGTCGCGGTCGCGGCATCCGAGCGCGGCGGCGAGGTGCGCTCCTTGGGGAGCGTTCCGAACCGAGCGGACCAGATCGCGAAGCTGGTGGCGAAGCTCGAGGCGGGGGGGACGGCATCTCCGTTTCTGCTATGAGGCGGGGCCATGTGGATATGGCTTGTATCGGCAGCTGACCGGGCTCGGCCATGCCTGCGATGTGGTGGCGCCATCCTTGATCCCGGTGAAGTCCGGCGACCGAGTGAAGACCGATCGGCGGGATGCAGTCATGCTGGCCAGGCTGCATCGAGCGGGCGAACTGACGGCGGTTTGGGTTCCTGATGCAGCGCACGAGGCGATGCGTGATCTGGTTCGGGCGCCTGGGCTCGCCCTCCTTCCAGGCATGGCGCAGCCCCTCGAGGAACTGCTCGACGTCATCCTTCGGGTCGGTGTCGGTCTCGGCGAGGGGCGTCGCATCGGCGAACCGGACCGTCGTCAGCCAGCGGCGGTAGGCGACTGGCGCGCGATCGTCGGGGCCGAACACCAACTGCCGGGCGACCTCGGCTCGCCAGATCCTGAGACGCCGCTGCACGTTGCGCAGCAGTCCGTCGGGATAGACGTCCGGGTGGAGGTTCTGGAGCCTGGTCAGAAGTTCGCGCCCCGTCTGAGACTGATCCTCGTCGAACCATGCCCGCAGCTCGGTCGTCACCGCCGCAAGCGGATCGGGTCGGCGTCGCCCTCTGGGCGC
>LJNT01000197.1 GCA_001314685.1 Rhodobacteraceae bacterium HLUCCA09 | reverse complement strand
GGCGCGGCGAGCGCTGGTTCTGCTCGGAGGCCGAGGCGCGGGCGGCCGGCTGGCGGCGGGCGCGTCGATAGGGCGCCGGGGCCGGTCGGCGCTTGACCTGCGTCAAGGCGCGGACGACCGGCCCCGGCGCAGGCTCGCCGCAGGCAGCCCCCGCCCGGACGGCGGGAGCACGAACAGGAGAGAGGCCCGCCACATGTCCCATGTGCCCCACGAATTGAGCGACGACTTCCCCGAGGCGGCCGAGACCATCGCCCGGCTCAAGCAGGAGAACGCGCATTTCGCGCGTCTCGCCGAGGAATATCATGAAGTGAACCGGCAGGTGCACCGTGCCGAGACCGACGTCGAGCCGACCGACGATTTCACCCAGCAGGAACTGCGCAAGCGGCGGATGGCCCTGAAGGATCAGATCGCGGCCATGCTCAACGAGAACGCCTGACCGCACGGCGCCGCTCAGCCCTGACGCGCCTCGCCCTGCCCGAAGAGGCCCGTCAGCGCGCGGCGCACGATTCCGCTGACCGAGGGGCGGGGCGTGCGCACGAAGGGCAGGGGGCGGCAGACCTCGAGTGCTGCGACGCCCACGCGCGCGGTGAGCGCGCCGTTCACGATCCCCTCGCCGAAGCGGCGCGAGACGCGGCTGAGCAAGCTGCCGCCGGCGACCGAGTGGATCAGGTCGTCGCCAACCGCAACGGCGCCGGTGGCGACGAGATGAGTGAGCACGGCGCGGGTGAGGCGCCAGGCGCCCAGGGTGCCCGACCGGCCGCCGTAGATCTCGGCGATGCGGCGGATCATGCGCAGGTTGGACGTGAGCGCCGCCACCACGTCGGCGAGCGCCAGGGGCACCAGCGCGGTCACCGTCGCCACCTGTCGCGCCGCCGCCTCGACCTCGCGCACCGCGGCGCGGTCGAGCGGCGCCAGCAGTTCGGCCTCGGCGATGCCGAGCAGCGTGTCGGCGTCGAGCACCTCGGTCCGCCGCTCGGCCAGCCGCCGGCGCCCCCAGTCGGTGTCGGGGCGGTGGGCGTAGAGCCGCTCGAGCCGCTCAACCGCCTCGCGCGCGGCTTTCAGGTCGGCGCCGGCATGGGCCGCGGCGGCCGCACGGTGGATCGCGTCGAGCCGCCCCAGCCGCGCGATCGCCGCCGCCTCGCGCAGGGCGAGGGCGATCAGCGCCAGGAGCACCGCGGCGACGAGGGCGAGCGCGACCCAGCCAAGCAGCGCGCTGCGCGCGATCAGGCCGGTCACGAAATCCCACGCCGCGACCGAGACGACGAAGCCGATCAGTGCCGCCAGCGCCCCCCAGAAGAAGCGGCCGAGCGGCGTGCCCCGGCGCGCGCCGAGTGCGGCGACCGCCTGCATCGCCGCGCCCTGCGGCGGCTCGGCGTCGGGCAGGGGCGGGGCGTCGGCCGGGTCGGGTGGGGGCGTGCCCTCGTCGCCCAGCTCGATGAGGACAGGGCCGCGCCCGCCCCGCGCTCGGTTGCCGTCGTCACGCTCGCCCATCGCTCACCTCAGCCGATCGCCGATCAGGAATTCAGCCGCCCGGTCGAGGCGGATATGCGGCGGCCCCTCGCCCGCGCGCGGCGCCGTGCCGGGCGGGCGGAAGCGCATCACCGAATAGTCGCCGTCGAGCCAGCTCTCGGCGCCCGAGGTCGCCGCGTTCAGCAGGCGCGCCGGGTCTTCGGGCAGCTCGCCCGGGTAGAGCGCGGCCTGCCGCCCGTCCTGAAGCGTGCCCCGCACCATGGGCAGGCGCCGTCCGCGATGCTCGCGCTCCTCCTCCACCGTCGCGCGCAGGGCGGCGATGGCCATGGCCCGCGTGTCGGCACCGGCAAAGGACGCGCGATCGCGCGCCTGCCGCAGCATCGCCTCGAGAATCGCCGTGAGCGCCCCGTGCTGGCTGTGGTGCAGGTGGTCGGCCTTGGTCGCGGCGAACAGGATGCGCCCCACGCGCCGCTGCCCGATAAGCTGGGCGAGCCACGAGGCGCGACCGGGCCGGAAGGCGCGCAGCGTCCGGTCGAGGCCGGTCGAGAGGTCGGCGAGCGCGCGGGGACCGGAATGGATCGCATCGACCAGGTCCACCAGCACCACCTGCCGGTCGATCCGCGCGAAATGATCGCGAAAGAAGGGCTTCACCACCTCGCGCTTGTAAGCGTCATAGCGCCGCGCCATTTCTGCGCGCAGGCTGCCCCGACCAGCCTTGCCTTCGGGCAGAGGCGCGAATGTCACTACCGGCGACCCCGCCAGATCGCCGGGCAGGATGAAACGGCCCGGCGTGCAATCATAGAATCCTGCGGCGCGCGCCGCGTGCAAATAGGCGGTAAAGCCCGCGGCCAACCGCTGCGCCACCGGCTCTTCCAGCCGGGCTGCCATTTCTACCTGTGCCACCTGCGCCAGAAATTCCGCCGCCTCGGCACGGGCGCCAATCCGGGCCAGGACCTCTGCCGCCCATTGATCATAGCTCTTGTCCAGCAAAGCCAGATCCAGCAGCCATTCGCCCGGATA
>LJNT01000056.1 GCA_001314685.1 Rhodobacteraceae bacterium HLUCCA09 | reverse complement strand
CGGCTTTTCCGAGGCCGAACGCGCGCGCCTCGCCGCGCTGCCGCAGGCCCGTGCCGTCTCGCTCGGCCCCCGCATCCTGCGCGCCGACACCGCCGCCGTAGCGGCGCTGGCGCTATGGCAGGCGCAACTGGGCGACTGGCGATGAGTTTCGTCCGCCCCGAGGCGCTCGCGGCGCTGACCCGCTGGCGCGAGGTCGCCCTCGCGCTCGCCTTCGCCGTGTTCGGCCTCTGGGTGGCCACGAGGGGCGGCTACTTCTACGCCGTACTCGGCGGCGCGATCTGCGCCTTCGCCCTCGGTCTCGCCCTCGCGGCATGGCGGCGGCTGCGCTTCGCCCCCGGCGCCGACGCACCCGGCGTGGTCGAGATCGACGAGGGCGCCATCGCCTATTTCGGCCCGGAGACGGGCGGCGTCGTCGCCTTGTCGGAACTCGACGAGGTGCAGGCCACCGCCCACTCTTCCGGCCTCGCCTGGCGCCTCCACCAATCCGACGGCACGACGCTGACCATCCCCGCCGCCGCACGCGGCGCCGACCAGCTCTTCGACGTGTTCGGCGCGCTGCCCGGCGCCTCGACGCGCACCTTCCTCGCCGCCGTCGAGCAGCCGCCGGCCGGCACCCGCCGCCTCTGGCGGCGGCGCGCCGGCGCACACGAGCCGCGCCTGCCGCGGCCTTGACACCTGCCCCCGCCCGACGCAGGTAGCCGGCCGGTAATCAGGGCAGCCGGGAGCGCGCGATGTCCATCCCCCAGACAGGCGGCGGCCCGATCGAGCGCCCCGAACAGCTGGCCGAGTATCTCGCCGCCGGGTGCAAGCCGAAGGACGACTGGCGCATCGGCACCGAGCACGAGAAGTTCGGCTACTGCAAGGACACGCTCCGCCCCCTGCCCTACGACGGCCCCCGCTCGGTCAGGGCCGTGCTCGAGGGGCTGCAGGGCCGCTTCGGCTGGGCGCCGATCCTCGAGGGCGGAAACATCATCGGCCTCGAGAAGGACGGCGCCAACGTCAGCCTCGAGCCCGGCGGGCAGCTCGAGCTCTCGGGCGCCCCTCTCCGGTCGATCCACGAGACGTGCGACGAGGTGAACGCCCACCTGCGCGAGGTGAAGACGGTCGCCGACGAGCTGAACGTCGGCTTCATCGGCCTCGGCGCCGCGCCCACATGGCGCCACGAGGAGATGCCCCGCATGCCCAAGGGCCGCTACAAGCTGATGACCGACTACATGGGCCGCGTCGGCACCCACGGCACGCAGATGATGTATCGCACCTGCACCGTGCAGGTGAATCTCGATTTCGCCTCCGAGGCCGACATGGTGCAGAAGCTGCGCGTGGCGCTGGCGCTCCAGCCGGTCGCCACCGCGCTCTTCGCCAACTCGCCGTTCTTCGAGGGCCGGCCCAACGGCCACAAGTCGTGGCGCTCGCGCATCTGGCGCGATCTCGACGCCGACCGCACCGGCATGCTGCCCTTCGTCTTCGACGAGGGTATGGGCTTCCAGCGCTGGGTCGATTACGCGCTCGACGTGCCGATGTACTTCGTCTACCGCGACGGGGCCTACATCGACGCGCTCGGCCAGTCCTTCCGCGATTTCCTGCGCGGAGAGCTTCCCGCCCTGCCCGGCGAGGTGCCGACCCTGTCGGACTGGGCCGACCACCTGACGACGATCTTCCCAGAAGCCCGCATCAAGAAATACATCGAGATGCGCGGCGCCGATGGCGGCCCGTGGCGCCGCCTGTGCGCGCTGCCCGCCTTCTGGGTCGGCCTCACCTACGACCAGGCGGCGCTGGATGCCGCGTGGGACATGGTGAAGGGCTGGGACGCCGAGACCCGCGAAGGCCTGCGCGTGGCGGCCTCCGTCGACGCCCTGCAGGGCGAGGCCGGGGGCCTGAAGCTGCGCGACCTCGCCCGCGAGGCGCTGGCCATCGCCGAGGCCGGCCTCAGGGCCCGCGCGATGCCCGGCGCAGGCGGCCTGATCCCCGACGAGACGCACTTCCTCAACGCCCTGCAGGAGAGCGTCGAGACCGGCCAGGTGCCCGCCGACGAGCTGCTCGCGCGCTACCACGGCGACTGGGGCGGCCGGCTGGAGCCGATCTTCGCCGATTACGCCTACTGACGCGGCGCCATCGGGCCCACCACCGCCGCTCCGAGCACGAAGGCGCGCGCCTCCTCCTCCGCCATCTCGCAGGGGGAAAGCCGCGCGCCGCTCGCGAGGCGGTAGAGGTTCATCGAGACATGTCCGCCCCCGCCCGCCGCCTCGGCCACCAGCTTCTCGGCCCGACCGTCGGCGAGGGCGCTGCGCACCGCCACCCAGCGCCGCCGGCCGTGGCGCACGACGAACGCGCCCATCGGCAGCCGGTCGAAGGCGGCGAGAAACTCCGCGCCCGCCAGGCTCACGTCTCGCCGGTCTTCTGCACGGTCTTCTGCACGGGCTTTTGCCCGATCTTCGGCTCGGTCCCCGCCGCGAGCCGCCGCAGGTTGCCCCGGTGGGTGACGAAGACCAGCGCGGCGAGCGCGAGGCTCAGGATCACCGCCTCGGGCCGGCCGAAGGCGAGCGCCCAGAGCGGCGCCGACGCAGCCGCCGCCAGCGCCGAGAGCGACGAGTAGCGCAGCAGCGCTGCCACGGCGAGCCACGTCCCGCAGGCCGCGAGCCCCACCGGCCAGGCGAGCGCCAGCAGCGTCCCGAGGAACGTCGCCACCCCCTTGCCGCCGCGGAAGCCCAGGAAGACGGGGAAGAGATGCCCGAAGAACGCCGCGAGCCCCGCCACCTGCGCCGCATCCTCGCCCAGCAGCGCCCGCCCGATCAGCACCGCCGCTCCGCCCTTGCCCGCGTCTCCCACGAGCGTCAGGGCCGCGGCCAGCCGGTTGCCGGTGCGCAGGACGTTGGTCGCCCCGATATTGCCCGACCCGATCTTGCGCAAATCTCCGAGGCGGAAAAGCCTCGCCATCACGATCCCGAAGGGCACCGAGCCGAGCAGATAGCCCAGGGCCGCCGCCGCGAGCAGCATCCATTCGGGGCTCGCGATCACCGGCATGGCGCGCCTCCCGGCTTCTTCTTGCTCCAAATATCCCCGCCGGAGGCAAGAAACCTCATGGCACCTCCCCGTGCACAAGCGCGCCGCCGACCCATGTCGCGCGCACCCGCCCCTCCATCCTTGCGCCGTCGAAGGGCGTGTTCTTCGACTTCGAGGCGAGCGTCGCGCGGTCGAGCACGAAGGGCGCGTGCGGGTCGAACAGCACGAGGTCGGCCGGCGCGCCCACGGCCAGCCGCCCGCCCGGCAGGCCCATGCGCCGCGCCGGAGCGAGCGACAGCGCACGCCAGAGCTGCGGCAGGGTCAGCGCGCCCGCATGGTAGAGGCGCATCGCCGCCGGCAGGAGCGTCTCGAGCCCCACCGCGCCAGAGGCCGCCACCTCGAAGGGCAGCCGCTTGCTCTCCTCGTCCTGCGGCGTGTGCATCGACGAGATCACGTCGATCAGCCCCGCCCCCACGGCCTCGACCACCGCCGCCCGGTCGTCTTCCGCCCTCAGCGGCGGCTTCACCTTGAAGAAGGTCCGGTAGTCGCCGATGTCGAGCACGTTCAGCGTCAGGTGGTGGATCGAGGTGCCCGCGGTCACGTCGTGCCCGTTGCGCCTGGCGCGCTCCAGCGCCGGCAGGGAGCGCGCCGTGGTGATCTGGTCGGCGTGGTAGGCGACGCCCGTCATCTCGACGAGAGCGATATCGCGGTCGAGGCCCATGCGCTCGGCCATCGGCGACACGGCGGGCAGCCCCTTGAGCGAGGCGAACTTGCCGCTCGTCGCCACCGCCCCGCGCGACAGCCCCGGCTCCTGACAATGGGCGACGACCAGCGCGCCGAGGCCCTTCGCATAGGTCATGGCACGCGACAGCACGCGCGTGTCCTCGACCACCCGGTCGCCGTCGGAAAAGGCCACCGCGCCCGCGTCGCGCAGAAACGACAGCTCGGTCATCTCGCGCCCGTCGCGCCCCTTGGTCAGCGCCGCCATGGGCGCGATCCGCACGACGCATTCCTCCTCGGCGCGGCGGCGGACGAACGAGAGCACCTCGGGCGTGTCGATGGCGGGCAGCGTGTCGGGGCGCGTGACGATGGTGGTCACGCCGCCGCGCGCCGCCGCGCGTCCGGCGGAGGCAAAGCTCTCCTTGTGGCGCTCGCCCGGCTCGCCGACCTTCACGCCGATATCGACGATGCCCGGCGCGAGGCAGAGGCCCCCGCAATCGGCCGCGCCCGGCGGCGCGGCGCCGTCCCGGGCGATGGCCGCGATCCGCCCGTCGGCGCCGATCGACAGGTGGCCGGGCCGGTCGGTGCCCGCCTCGGGGTCGATCAGGCGCAGGTTCGTCAGGTGCAGGGTCACGCCGCCCCCCTCGCCCCGCCGCCGCCGTCGTCGGGGTCGCGGTCGGGGTCAGGGTCGGGGTTGGAATCGGAGCCGTCGCGCAGGTCGGCCTGGATCCGGCGCATCAGCAGGAAGGGCTCGCGCGGGTCGTCGAGCCCGAGAAAGCCGATCTCCTGCACCATCGTGCCGCCCTTGCGCGAGCGCGTCTGGCGCCGCTCGAAGATGACGCCGCCGCCGCGCCCGTCGCGCAGCTCGAGCGGGGTCGCCTCGGTGATCGGATAGCTTTTGAGGCTGCGGATGCCGAAGAAATCGGTCGCGATGAAGGCGCGCCGGTCGGTCAGCGTGTAGAACATGGCCCGGCTGCGCAGGCGCGGCCACGCCAGGTGCCCCCCCAGCACTGCCGCCGCCACGAGGACGAACAGCAGCAGAAAGGCCCCGCCGCCGTCGTCCGCGCCCGACAGGACGAGGCTCAGAGGCACCCCGCCGAAGATCGCCGCCCAGACGATGAAGAAGACCGTCAGCAGCGAGAAGCGGAAGCGCGGCGAAGGTTGGCCGCGCCAGATGATGCGCTCGCCGGGGTCGAGCAGCCCCTCCCAGCCCGGCGGCGGTGCCTCCTGCCCACCGCTCATCCCGTGCCGACTCCCGCGGCTGCGGCGATCCTGTCGCGGACGCGCTCGCCCTCGGCCATGTATTTCAGCAGCATCTTGTCGCCGCCCCGCGTGATGATCTGCACCGCCGAGCCCAGCTCGCGCACCCGCGCGACCTGGGTCAGCGGGACGGAGCGCTCGTGCCTGCCATCGGGCCCGACCGCGCGGATCGCGGCCGGCGTCAGCTCCCACGTGCGGGCGAGCTCTTCGGAGGCGAGATACCAGCCGCGCACCGCCACGGCGAGCAGCGCGGCCACCGCCCCGACCCAGTACTCGGCGTTGCCGAGGGCCCAGAGCACGGCAGTCGCGCCCGCCATGCCCACCGCGGCGAGCCACAGGTGGTCCCGGATATAGCGGTCGCGGTCGGGGCGGAAGACCTCCTGCGGCGGCCCGTCCGGCGGACCATCCGGCGATTCGGCCACGCCCTCGTCTGGCGGCGATCCGGCGGGGCCGGGCCGCGCGCTCGCGTAGTCGCCCACGGGGCCCGGCGGGGCGGCGGGGGGCGACGGCTCGGCATAGACCCCGAGCAGCCGAAGGGGCGGGTGCGGGCTCAGCTCCACCGGCGCATCGAAGGCGGCAGAGCGGATCACCGCGATCAGGCCCGTCTCGGCGTCGAGGCGGTCGCGGTCGTCGGCGAGCTGCGCCTCGCCGACGCCGTGGCCGGCCGAGAGCAGCCCCGAAAGCCCGATCTCCTCCATCTCGCCGGCGCGGAACACCTGCACGTCGACCGGGTCGAGCCGGTCGACCCCCAGCGCGAAAGGCAGTTGCCACTCTGCATCGTCGGGGTCGCGCCAGAGCCGATCTTCGCCCGGGTCGACGTCGACGGCAAAGACGCGGACGAGCCCGCCCTCACCCTCGCGCACCTGCATCCGGTCACGCATCGCACCTCTCCTCCGCCCGTCGCGCGCGCAGGTTGCGCGCCAGCAGGTCCATCGCCGCCATGCGCACGGCGACGCCCATCTCCACCTGTTCCTGGATCACCGAGCGGTTGATGTCGTCGGCCAGCAGCCCGTCGATCTCGACCCCGCGGTTCATCGGGCCGGGATGCATCACGATGGCGTCGGGCGCGGCGTGAGAGAGCGTCTCGGCATCCAGCCCGAAGCGCCAGTAATACTCGCGCTCCGAGGGGATGAAGCCGCCGTCCATCCGCTCTCTCTGCAGGCGGAGCATCATCACCACGTCGGCGCCCTTCAGCCCGTCCTCCATGTCGTCGGTCACCTCGACGCCCCACTCGGCCGCACCCGCGGGGATCAGCGTGGGCGGGCCGATCAGGCGCACCCGGCTCTCCATCTTGCCCAGAAGCAGGATGTTGGATCGGGCGACGCGCGAATGGGCGATGTCGCCGCAGATCGCCACGGTGAGGCGATGCAGCCGCCCCTTGGCCCGCCGTATCGTCAGCGCGTCGAGCAGCGCCTGCGTGGGGTGCTCGTGCCGCCCGTCGCCCGCGTTCAGCACCGCGCAGGTCACCTTCTGCGCCAGCAGGTCGACCGCGCCCGATTGCGGGTGGCGGACAACCAGCAGGTCGGGGTGCATCGCGTTCAGCGTCATCGCGGTGTCGATGAGCGTCTCGCCCTTCTTCAGCGAGCTCGTCCGCGCCTCCATGTTCATCACGTCGGCGCCCAGCCGCTTTCCGGCCAGCTCAAAGCTCGCCTGCGTGCGGGTGGACGCCTCGAAGAACATGTTGATCTGGGTGAGACCGTCGAGTGCCTGCCCATGCTTCTCGGGAGCGCGGTTGAGGGCGACGTACTCCTCGGCAAGGTCGAGCACCGCGGCGATCTCCACCGGGTGGAGCGGCTCGATCCCCAGAAGATGCGTCTGCGTGAAGGTCATGCCGCGCCCCTGCCAGCCCTCCCTCGGATACGCGCGAATGCGCCGGGCAGGCAAGGGGCACACGGTCTGCGCGACGCTCAGGCCCGCCCTCCGCGCGCCGCGGATCGGCCGGCCGTAGGCGGGGCAACGCGCGCCCCTTCCCCGTGCCGTCGTCGCCTGGCCCAATGGCGCTGCCGGGCACCCATGCGCTTGCGAGGCGCGCCCCGACCGCCGGGCATGCGCACCCGAGGGCGCGCGCTGCACCGCCCCGCTCCACCCGCCGCCAGCGCCACGGGACGGGCCTGCATTGCCCGCGCGGCGCGCCGCTTGTACCATCGTCGCCATGATGCCCGCCCCCTCCCGCTCCGCCCTGATCGACGCGCTCGCGTGGCAGGTGGAGCTCGGCGTGACCGAGGCGATCGGCGATGTCCCCGTCGACCGCACCGCCCTGCCAGACCGCGCGCCCTGGCTGCCTGCGCCGCCCGGGCGAAACCCGGCCGGTCCCGCCGCGACCGCGCCGACCAGGGTCGCGCCAGCCCGGCCCGCCCCGCCGCCGGCACCGGCGCCGGATGTCGACACCGTCGAGGCAGCCGAGGCCGCGGCGACCGGGGCCCGGACGATCGACGCGTTGCGCGCCGCGATGGAGGCCTTTCCGCATTGTGCGCTCAGGCAGGGCGCGCGCCAGCTGGTGTTCGCCGACGGTCGACCCGGCGCGCGGCTGATGATCGTGGGCGAGGCGCCGGGCCGCGAGGAAGACGAGACGGGCCTGCCCTTCGTCGGCCGCGCGGGCCGCCTGCTTGACCTTATGTTCGCGCCGGTCGGCCTCTCGCGCACGGCGCCCGACCTCGAGCGCGCGCTCTACATCACCAACATCCTGCCCTGGCGCCCGCCGCAGAACCGCGACCCGCGACCCGACGAGATCGCCATGATGAAGCCGTTTCTCGCCCGGCACGTCGAGCTCGCCCGGCCCGACCTGCTGATCGCGATGGGCAACATCTCGTGCCAGGCGCTGCTGGGGCGGCGCGGCATCACCCGCCTTCGCGGCACCTGGACAGAGGCGCTCGGCCTGCCCTGCCTGCCGATGTTCCACCCCGCCTATCTGCTGCGCAACCCCGCCGCCAAGCGCGAGGCCTGGGCCGACGTGCTCGAGGCCGCCGCCAGACTGGAGGCTCGATGAGACTCGACGACAGCCGCTCCTTCATCGCCGCCCGCATCGCGGTGCTCACCGTGTCCGACACGCGCACGACCGACGACGACCGCTCGGGCGACACGCTGGCCGAGCGGATCGAGGCCGCGGGCCACACGATCGCCCACCGCGCGCTGGTCGAAGACGACCGGGGCAGGATCGCCGATATCCTGCGCCGCTGGGTGGCCGACCCCGAAGTCGACGTCGTCATCTCGACCGGCGGCACCGGCCTGACGGGGCGCGACGTGACGGTGGAGGCGCACCGCGACGTCTACGAGAAGGAGATCGAGGCCTTCGCCACGCTCTTCACCATGATCTCCGTGCAGAAGATCGGCACCTCGGCCATCCAGTCGCGCGCCTGCGGGGGAGTCGCGGGGGGCACCTATCTGTTCGCGCTGCCCGGCTCGCCCTCGGCCTGCCGCGACGCCTGGGACGAGATCCTCGCCCCCCAGCTCGACTACCGCCATCGGCCCTGCAACTTCATCGAGATTCTGCCGCGCCTCGACGAACACATGAAGCGGACGTAACCTCACCCCCTGAAGGCACGACGGGGGCAAAAGGCACGACGGGGGCACAGGGCGCGCGCGTGTAACGCAGACGTGGCATCGGCACGCCTTTGCACCCCGCTCGGCCGCGCTTACCTTGAGCCGGGTCTGCGCCAGCCGTCCGCCCCGCCCGCCAAGAACCGAAGGCCAGCCCATGCAGTTCCTCCGCCGCGCGCTCACCGGCCTGTTCCTGCTCTCGCTCACGCTGGGCCTCTTCGCGCTGGCCGGCGCCAGCTTCTGGGGCGCGGTGCAGGAACGGATGGCGCGCGAGGCGCCAGAGCGGCCGGCGCGCGAGCGGGTGATGGCCGTCAACGCGGTGACGATCGAGGCCCGCACCCTGACCCCGGTTATGACCGTGTTCGGCGAGGTGCGCAGCCGCCGCACTCTGGAGGTGCGCGCCTCCGCTGCCGGGCGGGTGGTGGAGCTTGCCCCCGCCTTCGAGGACGGGGCGCGCGTCGAGGCCGGCATGCTGCTGGCCCGGATCGACCCGACCGGGTCCGAGGCCGCGCTGGATGTCGCCCGCACCGACCTCGCCGAGGCCGAGGCCGAGCTGCGCGACGCCGAGCGGAGCCTCGGACTCGCCCGCGACGAGCTCGCCGCCGCCCGCGCCCAGCGTGATCTGCGCAGGCGCGCCCTGACCCGCCAGCAGGATCTCTCGGAGCGCGGCGTCGGCACGACGGCGGCGTCCGAGGAGGCGGAGCTTGCGCTCAGCTCGGCAGAGCAGGCGGTGCTGACCCGCCGGATTTCCGAGGCGACTGCCGAGAGCCGGTTCGACCAGGCCCGCAACGCCCTCTCCCGCGCCCGGATCGCGCTCTCGGAGGCCGAGCGCGAGGTGGCCGACACCGTGATCCGAGCGGCCTTTTCCGGCACGCTGGCCGACGTGACGCTGAGCGAGGGCGGGCTGGTCACGCAGAACGAGCAGATCGCCACGCTGATCGACGATACCGCGCTCGAGGCCGCGTTCCGCGTCTCGACCGCGCAATATGCACGGCTGATCGACGACGCGGGCAGCCTGATCGCCGCGCCCGTGCGGGTGCGGCTCGACGCGCTCGGCCTCGACCTCGAATCGCGGGGCGCGATCACCCGCGTCGGCGCCGCGGTGGGCGAGGGCGAGACGGGCCGGCGCCTGTTCGCCCGGCTCGACGACGCGGCCGGCTTTCGCCCCGGCGACTTCGTGTCGGTGATCATCGACGAACCCGACCTCGACGGCGTGGCGCTGCTGCCCGCCACGGCGGTCGACTCCGCCGGCACGGTGCTGGTGATCGGCGCCGACGACCGGCTGCGCGTCGAGGCCGCGCCTATCCTGCGGCGACAGGGCGACGAGGTGATCGTGCCCGCCGCGGGGCTGGCCGGCGAGAGGGTGGTGGCGGAGCGCACGCCGCTGCTCGGCCCCGGCATCAAGGTGCGCGACCTCACGGCCCGCCAGTCGCAGGCCGGCGCCGAGGGCGGGCCGGAGCGCGTGGAGAACGCCTCGGCCGAGCGGATCGCGCTCAGCCCCGAGCGCCGAGCCGCGCTGCGCGCCGCCGTCGAGGGCAACGCAGGGTTGCCCGAGGCTGCCCGCGCCCGCCTGCTCGCCCAGCTCGAGGCAGAGACGGTGCCGGCGGAGCTGGTCGCGCGCATCGAAGCGCGGATGGGGGGCTGAGGCGATGGCGCTTCCGGCACGTCAGGCCGTCCGCTCGGGCACCAGCGGCCTGCTGTCGTACTTCACCCGCCACCGCACGGCGGCCAACCTGCTGCTCGTGCTGCTCATCTCGGCCGGTCTCGCCGCCCTGCCGCAGATGCGCGCGCAGTTCTTCCCCGACACGGTGACCGACGAGATCACGGTCGGCGTGACGTGGGAGGGCGCCGGCGCCGAGGATATCGACGCCACCATCGTCGAGCTGCTCAGCCCGGTGCTCATGGCCATCGACGGGGTCGACGAGGCATCGAGCCGCGCCCGCGAGGGCAGTGCCCGGATCGGGCTGGAATTCGCCACCGGCACCGACATGACCCGCGCGGGCGAGGAGGTCGACCAGGCCATCGACGGGCTGACCACCCTGCCCGAGGACGCCGAGGTCGAGGTGCTGTCGCGCAGCTCGTGGTCCGACCGGGTGACCGACGTCATCATTCAGGGGCCGGTGGGGGTGGAACAGCTCGCCGGCTTCGCCGACGAGTTCGCCGTGCGCCTCTTCGCCGCTGGGGTGACCAAGACGACGATCCGGGGCATCGCCGCGCCGCGCGTCGTGGTCGAGGTGCCGACCGCGAGCCTCATGCGCCACGGCCTGACCATGCGCGAGATCGCCGACGCCATCGGCGCCGAGGCCGCGGCCGATCCGGCGGGCGACGTCTCGGGCGCCAACGCGCGCGTCCGCACCGGGCAGGAGAAGCGCACCGCGGAACAGGTCGAGGGCATCGTGCTGCGCAGCGACGCGCGGGGCGACCAGCTGACCGTGGGCGACGTCGCCAGGGTGCTGACAGAGGGTGTCGCCCGCGAGCGGCGCTATTTCGTGGACGACAGCCCCGCCATCTCGATGCGGGTCGACCGCTCGGCCGAGGGCGACGCGCTGGAGATCCAGGCGACGGTGGAGCGGGCGGCCGCCGAGATGGAGGCGGGCCTGCCGCAGGGGGTGGAGATCGACCTGATCCGCACCCGCGCCGAGTCGATCTCGGGCCGCCTGAACACGCTGGTCAAGAACGCCGTCATGGGCCTCGGCCTAGTGCTGCTCACGCTGTTTCTGTTCCTCAACGCGCGCACGGCGTTCTGGGTGGCGATGGGCATCCCCGTGGCGCTGCTCGCGGCCATCGCGCTGATGTGGGCGGCGGGGCTGACGATCAACATGATCTCGCTCTTCGCGCTGCTGCTGACCCTCGGCATCGTGGTCGATGACGCCATCGTCGTGGGCGAGCACGCCGACTACCGCGCGCGCACGCTGGGCGAGCCGCCCGCCGTCGCGGCCGAGCGCGCGGCCAGCCGCATGGCCGGCCCCGTCTTCTCGGCGAGCCTGACGACCATCATCGCCTTCTCGGCGCTGTTCGTGATCGAGGGCCGCTTCGGCGACATGATCGCCGACATTCCCTTTACCGTGATCGTGGTGCTCATCGCCTCGCTGGTCGAGTGCTTCCTGATCCTGCCCAACCACATGGCCCATTCGCTCGCCGCCTCGCAGAGCAAGGAGGCATGGTACGACTGGCCCTCGCGTCAGGTGAACCGCGGCTTCGACCGGCTGCGCGACCGCGCGTTCCGCCCGTTCATGCGCCTCGTGATCCGGGCACGCTACCCGGTGATCGCGGGCCTCTTCGTGCTGCTCGCCTCACAGGTGTCGCTCCTGGTGACGGGCGATGTGCAATGGCGCTTCTTCTCGGCACCGGAAGAGGGCTCCGTCTCGGGCAACTTCGCCATGGCCCCCGGCGCGACTGAGGACGACGGGATGGCCCAGCTCCGCGCCATCCAGGCCGCCGTCGAGCGCGTCGGGGCCGCGTTCGAGGCGGAGCACGGGGCCAACCCGGTCGCCTACGCGCTGGCCGAGATCGGCGGCAACACCGGCCGCTCGCTGCCGGGCGCCGACGACAAGGAGAGCTGGCAGCTCGGCTCCATCGCCGTCGAGCTGATCGACCCCGACGCGCGCCCCTATTCCAGCTTCGACTTCGTGCGCCGCCTGCAGGACGAGGTCGAGCGGCACCCGCAGGTCGAAACGATCAGCTTCCGTGGCTGGCGCTCCGGGCCGGGGGGCGACGCGCTCGATGTCGAGCTGTTCGGCGCGGGCACCGCCACGCTGAAGGAGGCGGCGGAACGGCTGAAGGCCGAGCTCGCCCAGTTTCCCGAGGTCTCGGCGCTGGAGGATTCGCTTTCCTACGACAAGGAGGAGCTGATCCTCGACCTCACCCCGCAGGGCGCCGCGCTCGGCTTCTCGATCGACGAGTTGGGCCGCGTGCTGCGGAACCGCCTCGGCGGCATCGAGGCGGCGACCTTCCCCATCGGCCCCCGCACCTCGGAGATCCGCGTCGAGCTTCCCGCGCGCGAGCTCACCGCCGATTTTCTCGACCGGACGCAACTGCGCACCGAGGCGGGCACCTACGTGCCGCTGGCCGACATCGTGGAGGTGGAGCGGCGGCAGGGCTTTTCGGTCGTCAACCGCGAGAACGGGCTGCGCGTCGTCTCGGTCACCGGCGACATCGCCGACGACGACGCCGCCCGCGCCGCAGAGATCCGCCGCGCGCTGGAAGAGCGGCTGCTGCCCGCGCTCGAAGAAGAGTTCGGCGTCGGCTGGCGCCTCTCGGGCCTCGCCGAGCAGGAGCGCGCCTTTCTCACGGATGCGAGCGTCGGCTTCGGCTTCTGCCTGCTCGGGATCTACCTCGTGCTCGCCTGGGTCTTCGCATCGTGGTTCCGGCCGCTGCTGATCATGGCGGTGATCCCCTTCGGCCTGATCGGCGCGATCTACGGGCACGCGCTGTGGGGGGTGCCGCTGTCGATGTTCAGCGTGGTCGGGCTGATCGGCATGTCGGGCATCATCATCAACGATTCGATCGTGCTGGTGAGCACGGTGGACGAATACGCCGAGTCGCGCGGCCTGATCCCCGCCATCGTCGACGGCACCTGCGATCGCCTGCGCCCCGTGCTGCTGACGACGCTCACCACCGTCTTCGGCCTGGCGCCGCTGCTCTACGAGCCGTCGACCCAGGCGCAGTTCCTGAAGCCGACGGTGTTGACGCTGGTCTTCGGCCTCGGGTTCGGCGTGCTGCTGGTGCTGCTGATCGTGCCGGCGCTGCTCGCCATGCAGGCCGACATCCGCCGCCAGTTCGAGGCGCTGCGCCGGGCCGCCGCCTTCCCTGCCCGCGCCCGCGCAGTCTCGGGCCTGGTGGTCGGCGCCGCGCTCGCCCTCGCCGCGCTCTTCGTCGCGACGCTTGGCCACGCGCTGGCCGCCGGCGGGCTCTCGCCGCCGCTCGCCGCGCTGCTTCCGGGCGGGGCGGACGCCGGCCCGGCGGTGGCGATGGCGGCGTTCCTCGCCGTCGGCAGCCTGCTGCTGGTGGCGGTCTACGCGCTCGGGGCTGCGCTGCACCTGCGCCGGCCGCGCCCGCGGCCGACTGCGTGAGTCGACGCAGCGCGCGGGGCCCCAACGGCCTGGCGGATGTCGAGACGGGCGGCACCCGGCCGCCTGGCAGGCAAGCCCCCGGCGCCGGCCGCACGCCAGGCCCGGAAATGGCGGGCAGCGATCGTCGGCAGCGCGTCCCCGACTCTCGCCGGCCGAATGACGCCGGCGTGTGCGCACTCCGATTGATCCCGCCGCGCCCGCAGCTTATGACGGCCCGAACCCGCGGCTGACCCTGAACGCACCATGCGCCTCGGCCCCAAGATCATCACTGTCGGCGCCTTCGCCCTCGCGGCCCTGCTGGCCTGGCTCTCGGCCACGCTCGCAGCGGGCGTGATCGAATCGCGTTCTCACGCCGCGGTGCGCACCGCCCTCATCGAGACGGACCACGAGTGGGCCCGTGTCCATACCGACGGGCTGCAAGTGCATGTCGGTGGCGAGGCGCCCCACGAGGCCGCCCGCTTCAACGCTCTCTCGGTCTCGGGCCGCGTGGTCGAGGCGAGCCGCGTGATCGACGGCACCACCGTCAAGCCCGCCCAGCCCGTCGCCGCGCCCGAATTCTCGGTCGAAATCCTGCGCAACGACGACGGTGTGCAGCTGATCGGCCTCGTCCCCGCCGCACTCGACCGCGAGGCGATGGCCGAAGAGATCCGCGCGCTGGCCGAGGGTGTCGAGGTGACCGACTTCCTCGAGGCGGCCGATTATCCGGTGCCGCCGCTCTGGGTGCCCTCGCTCAACTATGCGCTCGACGCGCTCGCCCGCCTGCCCCGCTCCAAGATCTCGGTCACGGCCGGCACCGTCTCGATCACTGCCATCGGAAACTCGCGCGACGAGCAGCGCCGGCTCGAGACGATGCTGTCCCGCCTTTCCCCCGAGAACGTGGCGGTGTCGCTCGACATCTCGGCGCCCCGACCTGTCATCACCCCCTTCACCCTGCGCTTCGAGATCGACGAGCGCGGCGCGCGCTTCGACGCCTGCTCGGCCGACAACGAGCGCGGGCGCGACCGCATCCTCGCCGCCGCCCGCGCGGCAGGGATGGAGGGCAAGGGCGCCTGTACCCTCGGTCTCGGCGTGCCGACGCCCGAATGGCCGAACGCGGTGATCATGGGCATCGAGGCGCTCGCGCGGCTGGAGGGCGGCTCGCTCACCTTTTCCGACGCCGACGTGGCGCTGGTCGCCGCGCAAGGCACCGACCCCGCGCTGTTCGACGATGTGGCAGGGGCGCTCGAGAGCAACCTGCCGGCGGTCTTCTCGCTCAACGCCGTCCTGCCCGAGCCGGCGGCCGAGCCGGGCGGCGAGGCCCCGCCGCCACCCGAGTTCGCCGCCTCGCGCGCGCCCGAGGGCGCGGTGGAACTCCGCGGCCGTCTGCCCAATGAGACCGTCCACGCCACGGTCGAGAGCTTCGCGCGCGCCCGGTTCGGCGTGGACGCCGTCTACATGGCCGCACGGCAGGAGGCAGACGGCCTGCCGGAGGACTGGCCGGTTCGGGTGCTCGCCGGGCTCGCGGCCCTGTCGGAGGTCGATCACGGCCGGGTCACGGTGCTCGAATCGAGCCTGACGCTCACCGGCACGTCGGGCAACGAGAACGCCCGCGCCGAGATCGCCCGCCTGCTTGCCGAAAAGCTGGGGGAGGAGGCCGACATCACCCTCGCCGTCACCTACGACGAACGGCTCGACCCGCTGGCGGATCTGCCGACGCCCGAGGAGTGCATCCGCCGGATCGAGGTGATCCTCGCCGCGCGCAAGATCACCTTCGCGCCGGGATCGACCGAGGTCGAGGGCGAGAGCGCCGAGGTGGTCGACGAGATCGCCGATGCCTTGCGTGCCTGCCGCGACGTGGACATGCAGATCGAGATCGCCGGCCACACCGACAGCCAGGGCCGCGAACAGATGAACCTCGAGCTTTCCGAGGCGCGGGCGCTCGCCGTGCTCGAGGCGCTCGGCGAGCGGCGCGTGCCGATCTCGCGGATGCGCTCGAAGGGCTACGGCGAGATGCAGCCCATCGCCGACAACGACACCGGCGAGGGGCGCGAGGCCAACCGCCGGATCGAGTTCCGTCTCGTCGCTGCGGCAGACGAGGTGCCGGACGCGGAGGCGAACGACGACGACGGCGACGACAGACCAGAGACCGACGAGCCCGACGGCGAGGGCACCGAATGAATCGCACCGAATTCATCGTCGCCACTGCCGTCGTGCTCTTCGTGGCGTTCCTGCTGGGCTGGTTCGCATCGTGGCTCGTGCACCGCGTGACGCGGGTCACCCAGGCCGACATGACCGAGCTCGACCAGATGGCGCAGGCCCTGCACGACGCCGAGGAGGCGCGCGACCAGGCGATCACCTACCTCCAGCAGCGCGAGGCCGAGCTGACCAACCAGCTCACCCAGACCGAGGCCGAGCTGCGTGCCGCGATGGATGGTCTGCGCGAGGCCCGCACCGAGGCCGAGGAACTGCGCGGCTACATCGATCGGCTCAAGCAGAGCGTCTGAACCCGGCGCCCGAATTTTCGTCCGAAAATTCGCCGGCCGCGGCCCCATCCACACCATCGGCGGTGAGGATTTTCTGGAAAATTCTGTCGTCGTCCTCGATTCGACGCGGGCCGCCCCGAATTTTCGAACGAAAATTCGGCCCCGCTCACCACCGGCGCAGCGCGTCCTCGTCGGCGTCCCTCGCCGCCACCCAGGCCTTGCCGCTAGCGCCGTGCTCCTTCTTCCAGAACGGCGCGCGCGACTTAAGGTAATCCATCAGGAACTCGGCCGCAGCGAAGGCGTCGGCACGGTGCGGCGCGGCGGTGGCCACCATCATGATCCGCTCGCCGGGGCCGAGCCGACCGTGACGATGGACCACGAGGCACCCCGCAAGCCGCCAGCGGCGCTCCGCCTCGGCCGCGATGGCGGCGACGGCGCGCTCCGTCATGCCCGGATAGTGCTCGATCTCCATCGCCTCGAGGCGCCCGCCCTCGTCGCGCACGAGACCCGTGAACGAGACGACGGCGCCCGCGCCGGAGACGGCCGCCTCGAAGCGATCCATCTCGCGGCCCAGGTCGAACGGCCCCGCCTGCACGCGGATGTCGGCCATGAGACGCCCCCTCAGCCGCCCGTCATCGGCGGGAAGAAGGCGACCTCGCGCGCCCCTGCGAGCGGCGCGTCGAATCCTGCCAGTTCCTGGTCGACCGCCACCCGGATCGCCGCGAGATCGGCGAAGGCCATCGCATAGCGCTCCTCGCGGGCGCGCAGCTCCTCGACCAGCGCGGCGACCGTGGGTGCCTCGGTCTCCACCCGCTCCTTCGGCACGCCGATCCGCTCGCGGACCCAGGCGAAATACAGCACGTCGATCATCCCCTCGCCTCCTCCTCGTCGCGCAGGTAGGGGCGGGCCTTGTTGAAGTAGTCCCACCCCGTCACCGCCGTCAGCGCCGCCGCGACCCAGAGCAGCACGACGCCCCCGTACCACGACACTGTCAGCCCCCAGGTCAGCGGGATCAGCCCCTGTGTGTCCTCGATCCGGCCGTCGAGCACCGCGCGCATCGTCTCTTCCCCCATCCCGTAGACGATACCGGCGATATAGTGCTCGAACACGCCCTGCGCGAAGAGCACGGCGATGGCCACCATCTGCACCGTCGTCTTCCACTTGGCGAGGTTCGTCACCTTCAGCTCGCCCGCCACGTCGCCGAGGAATTCCCTCAGGCCCGAGACGAAGACCTCGCGGAACAGGATCACCGTCGCCGGCAGCAGGATCCACGGCGCGAGGCCGGAAAAGCCGATGATGACCGCGAGGGCGATCACCACCATCGCCTTGTCGGCGATCGGGTCGAGCATGGTGCCGAGCTTCGTCTCCTGCCCCCACGCGCGCGCCAGCCGCCCGTCGATCCAGTCGGTCGCCGCCGCGGCGACGAACAGCAAAAGCGCGAACCAATCCGCACCCGGCCGGTTGAAATAGAGGAACGCCACCGCCACGCCCGGCGCCGCGATCAGGCGGATAATGGTGAGGATGTTAGGCAGGTTCAGGCGCATGGGGCCTCCCTAGCCGGTTTGGCAACAGGGCGAAAGCGCGCCGCGGGGCCGCAGGGTTCCGCTTTCGCACCCTAGGCGATGGACATCAGATCGTCGATTTCGAGCCCGCCGTGCTCGGACACGACGGTGCCGAGAGCGAAGATCATCGAATGGAGCTCATCCTCATAAGTCCGAAAATCTGCCGCCTCAGGCGGCGCGCCAGCCGCGACCCACTCGTGGCCCCTGAGGACATGCTCGTCCTCCGTGCGATCAATGGCGAACTGAAAATCGTATCTGCAATGCTCGAAGGCCGCAGTAAGGCCACTCAAGACTTCCGCTGAGAACACGGCAGTGGAGGACGGGTCTCGGTCTAAAGCAAGCTCCCGCAGGTTCTCGCGCGTAGTCGGGCTCAACCAGTCCCAAAGCCACGCATAGTCGTGGCTGGCTGGAAAGCGGCCCCTCTCCGCGACGCACACCGCCTTCAACAAGATCTCGAACGCGAGCACTCGAAGGAAGGAGGACGAATAGCCCTCTGTGCCGAGGCCAAGATCGAGCTTGTATGCCGCTCTCAGGTGGTTGACCGCAGTGCGCAGCATGCGATCAATCAGGAAGTCGGGCTCCCGAGCATTGAACTCGCGCGGCGGTCGCTTCGTCACGTCAGCGGCTCTGGAAGAAGTCGTAGATCTTCTCGGCCAGACCTTCGGAGATGCCGTCGACCGCCTTGAGGTCGGCGAGGTTGGCGCGGCTCACCGCCTTGGCCGAGCCGAAATGCGCCAGCAGCGCCCGCTTGCGCGTGGCGCCCACGCCGGGAATATCGTCGAGCGGCGTTGCGCCCACCGCCTTGCCCCGCTTCTGGCGGTGCGCGCCGATGGCGAAGCGGTGCGCCTCGTCGCGCAGGCGCTGCACGAAATAGAGCACCGGGTCGTTGTGCCTCAGCGCGAAGGGGCGGCTGCCGGGGCGGTGGAACTCTTCCTTGCCGGCGTCCCGGTCCACGCCCTTGGCCACGCCGACGAAGGGAATGGTCTCGACCCCGAGCTCGGCCATGATCTCGCCCACGGCCGAGACCTGCCCCGCGCCGCCGTCGATCAGCAGCAGGTCGGGCCAGCTTTCGGTCTCGCGGTCGGGGTCTTCCTTCATCAGGCGCTGGAAACGGCGGGTCAACACCTCCTTCATCATGCCGAAATCGTCGCCGGGGGTCAGCTCGTCGCCCCGGATGTTGAACTTGCGATACTGGCTCTTCACGAAGCCCTCGGGCCCGGCCACGATCATCGCGCCCACGGCATCCGTGCCCATGATGTGCGAGTTGTCGTAGACCTCGATCCGCCGCGGGGCCTGGGGCAGGTCGAACGCCTCGGCGAGCCCCTTCAGCAGCTTTGCCTGCGCCGTGCTCTCGGCCATCTTCCGCGCGAGGCTCTCGCGGGCGTTGCGCAGCGCGCCCGCCACCAGTTCCTTCTTCTCGCCGCGCTGGGGCACCAGCAGCTCGACCCGGCGCTTCGCCTTGTCCGACAGGAGCTCGGCCACGAGTTCCCTGTCCTCCACATCGTCCGACAGGATCACCTGCCGGGGCGGCTCCTTGTCGTCGTAGAACTGGGCGAGGAAGGCCTGAAGCACCTCTGCCGGGCTCTCGGTGCCGCCGGTGCGCGGGTAGTAGTCGCGGTTGCCCCAGTTCTGGTTGGCGCGGATGAAGAAGACCTGCACACAGGCCTGCCCCCCCTCCATGTGCAGCGCGATCACGTCGGCCTCGGCCACGCCGCGCGGGTTGATCCCCTGCACGCTCTGCACCTGCGTCAGCGCGCGGATGCGGTCGCGCAGGGCCGCCGCCCGCTCGAACTCCATCGCCTCCGAGGCCGCCTGCATCTCTTCGGCCAGCTTGGCCTGCACCCGGGTCGTCTTGCCCTGCAAGAAGCGCTCGGCGTCCTTCACCAGCTTCGCGTAGTCGGCCTCCGAGATCTTGCCGACGCAGGGCGCGCTGCACCGCTTGATCTGGTAGAGCAGGCAGGGCCGCGTGCGCGTCTCGAAGGTCGAGTCGCTGCAGTTGCGCAGCAGGAACACCTTCTGCAGCTGGTTCAGCGTGCGGTTCACCGCGCCGGCCGAGGCGAAGGGACCGAAGTAGTGGCCCTTCGTCGCCTTGCGCCCCCGGTGCTTGCGGATCTGCGGGTAGGGGTGATCGCCCGTGATCAGGATGTTCGGGAACGACTTGTCGTCGCGCAAAAGCACGTTGTAGCGCGGCTTGAGCTGCTTGATGAGGTTCTGCTCGAGCAGCAGCGCCTCGGTCTCGGTCCGCGTGGTGAGGAACATCATCTGCGCGGTCTCGGAGATCATCCGCGCGATGCGGGCGCTGTGCCCCGAGGGCCGGGCATAGCTCGAGACCCGTGCCTTGAGGTTGCGCGCCTTGCCGACGTAGAGGACACGCGCCTGCGCGTCGAGCATGCGGTAGACGCCGGGCGAGCCATCGAGCGTCTTCAGGTAGCCCTGGATGCAGGCATGGCCGGTCACGACGGGGCCATCGACCCCTGCGTCATTATGCGTTATTTGATCCGATCCGGACCTGTTCGGCTGTTCGGTCATTCACCCGTGTCGCGCCGGCCGCGCGATTCCCTCGTTGGGCTGCACTCTAGGGAGGCGGTAGACAAGGGGAAACCTCTCCACCGTTTCTGGGGATAAGTCTGCGGAGAAACTTGAGACTGGCCCGAATTTCCGTTGAATCCCGCCCGATTGATTGATGTGCCTAAAAATTGGGCGACTTTTCAAGATATTGATGTTGCTATATATTTTCTTTGCGCTCCGCCAAGCCACTGAGATTCATAAAGTTTTGTTAACGCTTTGGTGACAGCTTGCCGCAGCGTGAATAAAGGACGTGTCAGGCGTGTCTGACAGGCCCTCACCCCCCCGATTTCCGGGCCCGCCAGTCGATCTGCTGCCCGCCGTCGACCAGCAGCGTCTGCCCCGTCGCTGCAGGCGAATCGAGGAAGAACCCGAGCGCCGCGCAGATGTCCTCGGGTCGCGGCCCGCGCCCCGGCGTCACGGCGGCCCGGATGCGCAGGAAGTCCTCGTTGGACTGGCCGGCATCGGGCAGCGTCCAGCCCGGTCCGATGGCGTTGACGCAGATGTCGGGCGCCAGCGCCTGCGCCGCCGTCGTGGTGAAGGCGTAGAGCCCCATCTTGGCCAGCGTGTAGGAGCAGTATTCGGGCGTCAGCCGCTCCACCCGGTTGTCGAGGATGTTGACCACCAGCGCCTGGGGCAGCGGATCGCCCTCGTGGTCGCGAGGCGCACGCGGCGCCTGGCTGGCGAACGCCTGGGTGAGGAACACGGGCGCGCGCAGGTTGCTGTCGAGGTGTCGCGCCCAGCTCTCTGCCGTGACGCCGCCCAGCCGGTCATGCTCGAAGATCGAGGCCGAGTTGACCAGCACGTTGAGCGGCCCGCCCAGCGCCTCGGCCGCGCCGCCCACCAGCGCCTCGGTCTGGCCGAGATCGAGCAGGTCGGCCTGCACCGCCTCGGCCCGGCGCCCCTTGCGGCGGATGCCATCGACCACCGCGTCGGCGCCTTCGGCCGAGGAATTGTAGTGCACCGCCACGTCGTGCCCCCGCTCGGCCAGGTAGAGCGCCATCGCCGCTCCCAGCCGCTTGCCTCCGCCGGTGACCAGCGCGCGTTTCTCGGTCATCGCTTTCCTTCCCCCTCAGGCAACCACGAGATACAGGTATCCCATATAGAGGGCGCTCAGCGCCACGCCCCAGGCCCGGCCCATCCGCCAGTGCAGAAAGACGAATGGCGCAAGCAAGAGCGACGCGCCCAGCATCACCCACAGGTCGAACCGCAGCAGCGCGGGGTCGACAGGGATCTCGCCCACGAAGGACGAGACCCCGATGATGGCGAGCAGGTTGAACATGTTCGACCCGATCACGTTGCCCAGTGCCACGTCGGCCTGCCGCCGGATCGCTGCCATGACCGTGGTGGCGAGCTCGGGCAGCGAGGTGCCGATGGCGATCAGCGTCAACCCGATCACCGTGTTGGGCACGCCCAGGGTCGCGGCGATGTTCTTGGCGCTGTCGACGAGAATGTCGGCGCCCAGCGGCAGGCCCACGAGCCCCAGCACGAGGAACAGCGCCACCTTCCAGCCCGGCATCTCGATGTCGGCGCCATCGAGGTCGATCTCCTCTTCGTCGGCGGCGGCCGCCGCCGCTTGCCTGGTGTCGCGCCGATGGTTGCGCGCGGTGCGGAACGCGTGGCCGAGCACCAGCGACAGGCCCGCCAGCAGGATCAGCCCGTGCCACCAGGTGAACGGCCCCAAGAACGCGAGCGCGATGAACAGCACCGAGGCCGCGATCATCATCGTGTAGGTCTTGCGGGTATCGTGCCCCTCGGTATCGAGCCCCGACATCAGCGCCGGTATCCCCAGCACCAGCAGGATGTTGGCGGTGTTCGACCCCACCACGTTGCCCATCGCGATGCCCGGCGCCCCATCGAGGATGGCGGCGACAGAGATCAGCAGCTCCGGCGCCGAGGTGCCGAAGGCGACGATGGTCAGCGACACGAGCAGCGCCGGCACGCCGATCCTCAGCGCGAGATTGACCGCCCCCCTCACCAGCGCGTCGCCCGCGAGCAGCAGGATGACGAGGCCGAGGCCGGC
The DNA here is from genome assembly GCA_001314685.1 of Rhodobacteraceae bacterium HLUCCA09. GTDB lineage: Bacteria > Pseudomonadota > Alphaproteobacteria > Rhodobacterales > Rhodobacteraceae > HLUCCA09. The sequence continues at coordinate 28,797 of LJNT01000056.1, read as the reverse complement.
CAGCAGGATGTCGGTCGTCATCCGGCGTCAGCCCTTCCCGCAGGGGCACGGGCCAGACCCCACCTTGTAGGCACCGCAATGGCGGCACTTCTTCGGCTTCGGCGGCTTCGGCACGTCATCCTTGCCGATCCGCCGCGCGGCACCGGGCCAGCGCAACCGGCCGAACAGCGCCAGCACGGCGATGCCGATCAGAAAGAAAGTGACGATCTTGACCAGCAACTACAGGCCGTAACGCGCCCAGAGGGCGCGCTCCTCGATGGCGTCTGGCAGCGCGGTCAGCGCGTCCATCCCGAGCCGCTTCAGAAACCCGCGCCTCGGCCCATAGACGTTGAAGCGCACCTTGTCGCCGTAGCGTTTCTTCATCTCGGGCACGAGATGACCGACGCCGTCGGCCAGCCCCACTTCAAGGGCCTGCGCGCCGACCCAGACCTCGCCGGTGAACAGGTCGCGCCCCTCGGGCAGCTTCGCGCCGCGCCGCGCCTTCACGTGCGCGATGAAGTTGCCGTGCACGTGATCCTGGATGGCGCGCAGGCGCGACACATCCTCGTCCTTCTCGGGCTGGAACGGATCGAGGAAGCTCTTGGAATTGCCGGCGGTGTAGACGCGCCGCTCCACCCCGATCTTGCCGATGGCCTCCTGGAAGCCGAAGCCCGCCGAGATCACGCCGATGGACCCGGTGACCGAGTTCTCGTCGACGAAGATCTCGTCGGCCGCGCAGGCGAGCCAGTAGCCGCCCGAGGCCGCGACGTCCTCCACGAAGGCGATGGTCGGCACCTCCTTCTCCTCGGCCAGCCGGCGGATGCGAGCGCCGATGAGCGAGCTCTGCGTGGGCGAGCCGCCGGGCGAATTGATGACCAGCGCCACCGCCTTGGGCGACCCGCGCCGGAAGGCGCGCTCGAGCAGCGGCGCGAGCGCCTGATCGTTGAGGCCGCGCGGGCCCGCCGCGATCATGCCCGACATGCGGACGACGTTGACGAGCGGCGCGGAGGGCATGAAGGGCAGGAACCTGAGCATGGCCGCGATGTAGGCCGGGGGCACGAGCGGAACAAGCCGGGCCGCCGCGCAAATGGCACATGTTGCCGCGCCGCCCTTGACCTTCCCGCTACAGGATACTCACGTCGGCCGCAGAGCGTGCAACCGACTGCCCGGGGAATGCCATGACCGAACATGTCAGCATCAGCGAGGCCGCCCGGGCGACCGGCCTGCCCGCCAAGACGATCCGCTACTACGAAGAGATCGGGCTGATCCGCCCGGCCCGCGCCGAGAACCGCTACCGCGTCTTCGGGCCGTCGCAGCTGCACGAGCTCGCCTTCACCGCCCGCGCCCGCGCGCTCGGCTTTTCCATCGAGGAATGCCGCGCCCTGCTCGCCCTCTACCGCGACAAGGGCCGGGCCAGCGCCGAGGTCAAGGAGATCGCCCGCGCCCATCTCGCGCAGATCGACGCCAAGATCGCCGACCTCACCGCGATGCGCCAGACGCTCGCCCATCTCGTCGAGACCTGCGCCGGCGACGACCGCCCCGACTGCCCGATCCTCGCCGACCTCGCCCGGGGGGAGCCGAGCCCGGGCCGACCTTAGGCCATCGCGGGCCGCCCCCCCGGCGCAGTGGCGCCCGAGCGGCCTCGGCGGCGGCCGCCGCTCCGCCCCCACTGCCCGTCACCCGCACCACGGCCCTCTACCCGCATGGCCGGGTTGCCTGTGCCAGCCCGACTGCCCGCCTGCCTGCCTGCCTGCCCGCCTGCCGACATCCGATGGGCGCGCGACACCGGCTGACCACCCCGTGCATCGGCAGACCGGGGCGCGGGGCTCACGCTCAACCTCGCGGCGCCGTGGCACCTGGCCCCGCACGCCTGGCCCAAGCTGCGCGATGTTCGGGCAGATGGGCCTCTTGACGGGCCGGCGGCGGCGGGCAGACGTGCGCGCCATCGCGCCTTCTACGCTGCTCGTGCTGGACGAGGCGCGGTTTCGCCGGCTGCTCGGGCGCAGCCCGGCCCTGCGCGCGGCGGTCCGGGAGAGCGCGGCGACGCGGGGCGTCAATCTCGGCGACATCCTGGAGGCACCCGCCGCCGGGTGAGGCACGAGAAGCGTTGACAACCGCTCCCCCGCGCTCCATCTCCCTTCGAGGTCGCCGTTCTGCCGCGTGAGCAGTCGGGCATTGCCCCGGACCCCGGCCGCGACCGACCGTTTCCCACATCACGCAGGGGGACGCTGCCGCGGGCGGCTCGCAGCGTAATCCCGCGCCGCGGGCGGTCGTCCCGGGCGCATCCCGGCCGACGGACCCTGCGTGGGCCCGGCCCACCGGACGCATGTCCGGACAAGGAATTTGCATGACCTTTACCGATCTCGGGCTCGACGCCCGTCTCGTCTCCCGCCTCGAGGGCCTCGGCCTGACGGCGCCTACCCCGATCCAGACCAAGGCCATCCCCCACGGGCTCGCGGGCCGCGACGTGCTGGGCATCGCGCAGACCGGCACCGGCAAGACCGCCGCCTTCGGCCTGCCGCTGGTCGTGGCGCTTTCGGCCGAGCGTGGCCGGCCCGCGCCCAAGAGCGCGCGCGGCCTCGTGCTGGCGCCGACCCGCGAACTGGCCGCGCAGATCGTCGCCACGCTGGAGAGCATCAGCGAGCGGCTGTCGATCACGCTCGTCGTGGGCGGCCGGTCGCTCAACGCGCAGGCCGGCCGGCTCGCGCGCGGCACCGACATTCTCGTGGCCACCCCCGGCCGGCTGATCGACCTGATGGACAGGCGCGCCATCGACCTCGGTCAGACACGCTTCCTCGTGCTGGATGAAGCCGACCAGATGCTCGACATCGGTTTCATCCATGCCCTGCGGCGCATCGCGCCGCGGCTCAGCGCCGAGCGGCAGACGATGATGTTCTCGGCGACGATGCCGTCGCAGATGTCCGAACTCGCCCGCGAATACCTGTCCGACCCCGTGAGGGTCGAGGTGTCGCCGCCGGGCAAGGCCGCCGAAAAGGTCGCGCAGTCGGTGCATTTCGTGGCGAAGGACGGCAAGCAGGCGCTGCTGATCGACCTGCTCGACGGCCATCGTGACGACCGCGCCCTCGTCTTTTCCCGCACCAAGCACGGCGCGGAACGGCTGATGAAGCAGCTCGACCGGGCGGGCTTCGCCGCCGCCTCGATCCACGGCAACAAGAGCCAGGGCCAGCGCGACCGGGCGCTCGCCGCGTTCCGTCAGGGCGACGTGCGGGTGCTGGTGGCGACCGACGTGGCCGCGCGGGGCCTCGACATTCCCGCCGTGGGCCACGTCTACAACTACGACCTGCCGAACGTACCCGAAAACTACGTCCACCGGATCGGCCGCACGGCCCGCGCCGGGCGCGACGGCTGCGCGGTGGCGTTCTGCGCCGAGGAGGAGGCGGGCGAACTGCGCGCCATCGAGAAGGCGCTGGGCGCGTCGCTCGATGTTGCCGGGGGCACGCCGTGGCCCACCCTGCAGCAGCAGGCGAAGCGATCGCAGGGCAACCGGCCGCAGGCCAATGGCCGGCCGCGTCGCCGGTCGCGTCGTCGCGGCGCGCGCGCGGCCGCCTGATCCCAACCGGCCAGCCCGCCACCGGCCAGATCGCAACCGGACTGCGGGGCGGGCTGACCCGGCCCCCGAACCGACGGCGATGTCAGGCGGCCGAAGCGGGCGGCGTCAGCGCCGCCCCTCGCGCAGCCATGCGCCAAGGGTCAGCGCCATCGCGGCCAGCAGGAACAACAGCGGCGCGACGAGCGGCGTGACGGTCACGTCTGCCGTCAGATACGCCTCGCGCGGGGTGACGCCAATCCAGCCGCGCCCCGCCGCGATGCGGCCCTCGCGCACCTCACGGATAGAGGGCAGCCCCTCCTCGATGCGCTGGATGCCGCCGCGGCGGGCCGCCACGGCCTCTTCCAGAGCGGCGCCGCTGGCGATGGTCTGCTCGTATTCGCGCGGCGCCGAGGGGCCGACGCCGACGATGGCCGTCATGTCGCCCTCGGCGAGGCGGAAGAGGCCCGTCTCTGCCGTCTCGAAGGTGCCTGTGAAGCGCCCCGGCCGCTCCTCCGTCAGCTCGACGGTGAAGGTCTCGCCGTCCGGCCCCTCGACCTCGACCGGCCCCGGCGGGTCGCCCATGGTGCGCCGCGTGATCGTCACCTCGCCGCCTTCGGCGGTGGCGGTCAGCGCCTCTTCCTCGAGCTCGGGCTCCTTCATCATCCAGTGAGCGAGGCGGCGCAACAATTCGAGCTGCGGGCCGCCCCCCTCGTAGCCGCGCCACCATAGCCACGCATGGTCGGAGGCCATCAGCGCCACGCGCCCCTCGCCCACGCGGTCGAGCACCAGCAGCGGCCGGTCCGTATCGCCCGCCATCACCGTGTGGCCCGACTTGGGGTCGGTGTCGATCAGGCGGAACCAGCGGCCCCAACCCGGCCCCTCCTCGCCCTCGGCGGGCGCGGGGCCCAGCTCAGGCAACCCCTGGGTGACGGGGTGCTTCAGCCCCGCCTCGGTCAGTTCGGGCAGAAAGGGCCGCTCGAGCACGCGGGCGGTGGGCGTGGCGGGGATGATCTCGGACAGGGGCGAGCGGTAAAGGCTGTCGGCGCTGGCAAAATCGGGCCCGGCCGCGACCAGAACGGCGCCGCCCTGCTCGACGTACTGGCGCACGTTGTCGAGGTAGATCATCGGCAGGATGCCGCGCCGCTTGTAGCGATCGAAGATGATCAGGTCGAACTCGTCGATCTTTTCGAGGAACAGCTCGCGCGTCGGAAAGGCGATGAGCGAAAGCTCGTTGACAGGGACGCCGTCCTGCTTCTCGGGCGGGCGCAGGATGGTGAAGTGCACGAGATCGACCGACGAGTCGGACTTGAGCAGGTTGCGCCAGGTCCGCTCGCCCGCGTGGGGCTCGCCCGAGACCAGCAGCACGCGCAGCCGGTCGCGCACGCCGTTGATCTGCACGACCGCCTCGTTGTTGCGGTCGGTCAGCTCGCCCTCGGCGGCGGCGACCTGGAACTGGATCACGTTCATGCCGCCATGCGGCAGGGTCACGGGCAGCTCGATGTCCTGCCCCACCGGCACGGTGAAGGGCATCGGCTCACCCCCGTCGACCGAGATCGTCAGCTCCGCCTCGCCGGCCACGTCCTCGGGCACGGCGCCCTGGTCGTCGATGCGGACGGTCAGCTGCACCTCTTCGTCGAGGATGGCGAAGGCCGGCGCGTTCCTGACGATCAACCGCCTGTCCCAGTCGGTATCGCGGCCGGTCAGCAGCACATGCAGCGGCGCGGGCAGGTCGGGCATGCGCTCGACGTCGTGCACCTGCCCGTCCGACACCAAGACCGCCCCGGCGACGCGGGCGCGCGGCTCTTCCGCCATCAACTCGGCGAGCGCGGTGGCGGCGAGCGTGCCGGCATTGTCCTCGGCGGTGCGCACGGTCACCTCGCGCAGTTCGGTGTTGGGCAGGCGCGCGACCGCGTCGCGGATCGCCTGCGCGGCCTCCTCCGTCTGCGCGGGGCGATCGGCGATCCGCTGGCTGGCGGAGTCGTCGACGACCATCAGCACGATGTCCGACAGCGGCGCACGATCCTCCTGCTGGTAGGAGGGGTTGGCGACCGCCACCAGCAGCGCCAGCGCGGCCAGCGCGCGCAGCCACCAGCCGCGCAGACCCCGCCAGAGCGCAAGCCCCACGGCGAGGGCCGAAAACGCGGCCAGCGCGCCGATGGCGACCCACGGCAGCAGCGGGTCGAACAGGATTTCGCCGGCGCTGTCCATCATTGTCCCAGTCGTTCGAGGAGTGCGGGCACGTGCACCTGGTCGGACTTATAGTTGCCGGTCAGCACGTGCATGATCAGGTTGACGCCGAAGCGGTAGGCGATCTCGCGCTGGCGCTCGCCGGCATAGCCCCGGCCCACGGGGAACATCGCCTGCCCACCCTCGTCGACGGCCCAGGCGGTGGCCCAGTCGTTGCCGCCGATCACCACTGGCGTCACGTTGTCGTTGAGGTTTCGGAAAGGCATCCCATCGACCTGCTCGGCATCGGGCGGCGCGGCCTCTACCCAGACGTCGCGGCTGGTGTGGCGGCCGGGAAAATCCTGCAACAGGTAGAAGGTGCGCGTCAGCACGTGATCCTGCGGCACCGGCTCGAGCGGCGGCACGTCGAGCGGGCGGGCGAGCTGCTGCAGCTTGCGGCCCTCGGGCGTTTCGGCGCCGAAGCCGCCGATATCGGCGTCGCGCGTGTCGAACAGGATCATGCCGCCGGTGCGCAGGTATTCGTTGAGCCTCGCATACGCCTCGTCGGAGGGGATCGGCTGATCGCTGGAGATCGGCCAGTAAAGGAACGGAAAGAAGGCGAGTTCGTCGGTCTCGAGGTTCACGCCGATGGGGTCTGCCGGCTCGATCGAGGTGCGGCGGAACAAGGTCTCCGACAGGCCGTGCAGCCCCGCGAGCGCCACCCGGTCGATCTGCGCATCGCCGGTGATGACGTGGGCGAGCACCACCTCGTTGGTGACCTGCAGGGCGAAACGCTCCTCCTCCGACTGCGCGTCCTGCGCGTCGGCCGGCACGCCGGGCAGGATCAGCGCGGCGGCCAGCACCGCGGCGGTGCCGCCCGCCCGCATGCCGCGCAGCCGCCCGGAGAGGAACAGCGAGGCCACGATGTCGGCCGCCAGCAGCGCCAGCGCGAGGGCGAGCACATAGCCCTTCAGCACCGTCTCGCGGGCGACGTCGAGCCCCTCGACGGGGATGCGCGCGGGCCACGCGGCGGGGGCGAGGGTGGCATCGGGGCCTAGCACGTTCACGGCAACGCTCCTGTCTTCGCCTTCGTAGAGGCCGGGGGGCATGTCGGGGCCGAGGCGGCCCTCGGCGAGGCGGGTGCCCTCGACACCGGGCAGCGTGCCCGCGTCCTGCACCCGGCCGAAGGCGTCGAGCACCGCCGAGGCCTCCCACACCGTGCCTTCGAGGTCGTCGGCCGAGGGCTGCGCGGGGCGGGTCGAGATCGCCAGCCGCTCGAGCATCTGCACGAAAAGGCCCGAGAGCGGCAGCGACGACCATTCGGCGTTGGCGGTGACGTGGAACAGGATGACCTCCCCCTCGCCGATCCCCCGCCGCGTCACAAGCGGCGTGCCGTCGGTCAGCTTGGCGATCGAGCGCTCTGCGAGCTCGGGGTCGGGCTGGGCCATCACCTGCGACTGCACCGTCACGTCCTCGGGCACGTCGAGGCCGTGAAAGGGTGAGCCATCCTCGAAGGAGGCCAGCGTCTTGGGCTCGCCCCAGCTCATCGCGCCGCCGACCGACCGGCCGCCCTGCCGCAGCCTGACCGGCATCAGAGGGTCGAGCTCGCCCCGGCTCACGTCGGACGAGGCGACGCGGGGGCCGGCGAAGCGCACCAGCAGGCCACCGGTCTCGACCCAGTCCAGCAGGCCCTCCTGCTCGGCGGCCGAGACGGCGGCAACGTCGGCGAGGATGATCGCGTCGGGGTTGGCGAGCAGGATGTCGTCCAGCGCGCCGTCGATCAGGTCGGCCGTCGGCTCGAGCGCCTGTTCAAGGTAATGCAGAGACGACAGCAGCTCCAGCCCCTCGCGATTGTCGCGGCCGGCGATCAGCGCGACCTCGCGGCGGCGCAACGAATCGTCGGTCAGTGTGATCGCCCCGGCGGAGCGGCCGCCGTCGACCTCGAAGCGGGTGATGCGGTTGCGCAATTCGGGCGGCAGCGACAGCTCGGCCGCGGCCTCGCGCTCGCCGTTCGGGAAGGCGGCGTCGGCCTGCGCCAGCCGCCGCTCGGTACCGGTGGGGTCGAGGCCCATGGCCGAGATCGTGACCTCCGAGGCGCCCTCGGCGCGGGCGCGCAGCGCCGTCACCTGCACCAGCCCATCCTCGAAGGTGGCCGGCCGCAGGCCGTAGAGGGGCCGGGGGCTTTCAAAGACCGTCACCGCTCCGCGATCTTCCAGCGCGGCCAGCACCGGCTCGCGCGCCTCGCGCGCCAGCCCGTCGGACAGCCACCATGTTTCAAAGCCGCCGTCCAGCGCCTCGGCCCATTCCGTCAGCGCGTCCGCCTCAGGCGCCCACGGCTCGGGCGCAAAGCCGGGCAGACGGCTCTCCCACGCGCCGGGCGCCTGGAACGGCACGTCGCCCGGCGGCAGATCGGTCGTGGCGACCAGCGCCACGGGCCGGTCGGTGCGGGCGGCATCGGCCAGGAGCCCCTCGATCCGGTCGAGGCGGTTCGGCCAGTCGCGCGCGTCGGCCCATGTCGCGTCGACCAGGATCAGCACGGGGCCCGAGCCGGCACGATCGGTCTGCGGGTTCAGCACTGGCCCGGCGAAGGCGAAGATGACCGCCGCCGCCGCGAGCATGCGCAGCAGCAGCAGCCACCACGGCGTGCGGTCGGTCTGCGTCTCGTCGTCGCTGAGGCCCAGCAGCAGCGCCACGCCCGGAAAGCGCCGGCGGATGGGCGCGGGCGGCACCGCGCGCAGCAGGATCCAGAGAACGGGCAGCGCGATCAGCCCGAGCAGAAGCAGGGGCGCGGTAAAGCCCAGGGCGCCGATCGTCCACATCAGCGGGAGCGCTCCAGCGCCGCGTAGAGCCACAGCAGCGCAGCCTGCGCGCTGTCGCTGGTATGATGACAATGGTAGAGCCAGCCCGAGACCCGCGAGAGGTGCTCCAGCCTGTCCTTCCGCTCGGCAAGCCGCTCCAGGTAGCGGTCGCGCAAGTCGCCCGCCTTGAGCGTCTCGTGGCTGATCGTGCCGCCCATGCTCTCGAAGATGGTGCGCCCGTCGAAGGGAAAGCTCTCCTCCACCGGGTCGAGCACCTGCAGGAGCGCGCCGCGCACGCCGCGGTCGGCGGCCTTGGCGAGCGCCGCCTCGACGCCCTCCATGTCGCCCATGAAGTCGGAGACGAAAAGCGCGCGGGCATGCTGCGGCAGGCCCGGCGTCTGCGGCATCCCGTAATCGTCGTCGCCGAGATCGCCGGTCAGCGCCTCGGCCATCCGCACCAGCTGCACGCCGCCCGAACGGGGCGGCTGGCCGAGATTCGACAGCCCCACCCGCTCGCCCGCACGCACCAGCAGCACCGACATGGCCAGCGCCAGCAGGCGCGCGCGGTCCGACTTGGTGGCGCGGTTGCGGTCGCCCGAAAAGGCCATCGAGCGCGAGCCGTCGACCCAGATCACCACCGACTGCGCGCTCTGCCACTCCCTCTCGCGCACGAAATGCATGTCCGACCGGGCCGAGCGGCGCCAGTCGATCATGCGCGCCTCGTCGGTCGTGGTCATGTGGCGATACTGCCAGAACTCGTCGCCCACGCCCGAGCGGCGGCGGCCGTGGGCGCCGAACATGACGGTCGAGGCGAGGTGCTCGGCATCCGCGAGCAGCGGCGGCAGGACGGCGGCGAGCCCCTCGGCCCGTGTGCGCAGCTGCGGGCCGGCCTGGTCGAAGTCGCCCTCGGTGGGCAGGGGCGGGCTCACGCAGCCGCCTCGACGCGCGTGATACCGGCGGCAACGTCGTGGATGATGTCGCCCAGGCTCTCGCCCCGGGCGCGGGCGGCGAAGGTCAGTGCCATGCGGTGCAGGAGCACCGGCTCGGCCATGTCGATCACGTCCTGCGGGCCGGGCGCGAGGCGGCCGTCGAGCAGCGCCTTGGCGCGCACGGTCAGCATGAGCGCCTGCGCGGCGCGCGGGCCGGGGCCCCAGCTGACGTTGCGGGCCACCGCCTCGGGCACGCCGGGCTCGCCGGGGCGGCAGGCGCGCACCAGGTCGAGGATCAGGTCGACCACCTTCTCGCCCACCGGCATCCGGCGCAGCACGGTCTGCGCCGCCATCAGCTCGGCCGTGGTGAAGACGGCGTGCGCCTCTTCCTCGGCGATGCCGGTGGTGGCGAGCTCGCGCTCGGTGTCGCGGTCGGGGTACTGCACGTTGATCTGCACGAGGAAGCGGTCGAGCTGCGCCTCGGGCAGCGGATACGTGCCCTCCTGCTCGATCGGGTTCTGCGTGGCGAGCACGTGGAACGGCATGCCGAGGGGGCGGTGCTCGCCCGCGATCGTCACCTCCTTCTCCTGCATCGCCTGCAGCAGCGCCGACTGCGTGCGGGGCGAGGCGCGGTTGATCTCGTCGGCCATCAGGAGCTGACAGAAGATCGGCCCCTCGATGAAGCGGAACTCGCGCTTGCCGTCGCCCCCCGTCTCCAGCACCTCGGAGCCGAGGATGTCGGCCGGCATCAGGTCGGGTGTGAACTGGATGCGATTGGTGTCGAGGCCCATGACGGTGCCGAGCGTGTCGACCAGCCGCGTCTTGCCCAGCCCCGGCAGGCCGATCAGCAGGCCGTGCCCGCCGCAGAGCAGCGCCGAGAGCACGAGATCGACAACCCGCTCCTGGCCGATGAAACGCTTGGTGATCGAGGTCTTGGCCTCGGCGAGCTTGGCGCCCAGGGCTTCGATTTCGGCAACGAGGTCATCGGGGTTGGACATGGGCGCTGGCTCCGGCGGGATTACGTTCTCTCGCAGAACGTATCCCAGAAGGGTAAAATGGCAAAAACCCGCGAGGCGACACATGACCGTGAAGACCGATGCCGAGGGGATCGCCGCCGCCGCCGCCGCCGCCGCGAAAGCCGGCGGCCTGCCACCCGTCCACCTGTGGAATCCCCCCGATTGCGGGGACTTGGACATGGAAATCCGCGCCGACGGGACATGGTTTCACGACGGCACGCCGATCGGGCGGCCCGGCCTCGTGCGGCTTTTCTCGACGATCCTGCGCAAGGAAGGGGCGAAGTATTTTCTCGTCACGCCGGTCGAGAAGGTGGGGATTCGGGTGGAAGACGCCCCTTTCGTGGCGGTCGACGCCGACATCGACGGGGAGGGACGCGCGCAGGCCGTCACCTTTCGCACCAACGTGGGCGATTCGGTGACCGCCGGCCCCGAGCGCCCCGTCCGGGTGGAGCGCGCCCCCGAGACGGGCGAGCCGCGCCCCTATGTGCTCGTGCGCGCCGAACTCGAGGCCCTGATCGACCGCAAGACGTTCTACCGGCTGGTCGAGGCGGGCGCCCACCACAAGGTCGACGGCGAGAGCTGGTTCGGCCTGTGGTCGGGCGGGGCGTTCTTCCCCGTCATCCCGTCGCGCGACCTGGGGTGACGGGCAGCGGCAGCCCGAAAACCCCAGGCGGGGCATAAGCTCGGCGCCCGAGGCGGGCGGGCGAGCGGGTGGACGAGGATGCCGCGAGGGCATCGCTCGTTCGGCGCACGGTGCCCACACCGCACGTCACGCGCGAGAGATCACCGATGTGCCCTCCCCTGTGGAGTGGAGTGTCTGGCGCCCCCCGGCCAGCGCCTTTGCGACCCGGGCTCGGCGGCATCGCACCCTTCGGCCGCGTTCGAGGCCCCGCGCGCCCTCAGCGCACCACGTAGACCGAGCAGAGCGCGTGGGTGACGACGTGGCTCGCCGTCGTGCCGAGCAGGTAGTCGCGCACCCGAGGATTGGCCGATTCCATCACGATCAGGTCGGCCTCGATATCGGTCGCGTAGCGGACGATGGCGCGATGCACCGCGCCGGTCAGCACCTCTGCCTTGTGCGCAACGTCGCCGGGCGGGAAGGCCGTCAGGAACTCCTGCAGCTTCTCGCCCCAATACTTCTTGGAATCATAGATGTTGAGGTTGCGCTCGATCTCGGGCGCGACCGTGACGACGTTCAGGAAGGACGAATAAATCTGCGCCTGGTGAAGCGCGATCTCGTAGGCCCGCGTGTCGAGGGCCGCATGGCGCAGGTTCACCGGGCAGAGGATGGTGCGGATGTTGCTCGGCATGGGCGACCCCCTCTCGCCGGGCGAGCCCTAGCGCACGGCGGCGGCGCGGCCCAGCGGGCGCCACCAGCAACGGAAGGACCGGTGCGGCCGGGCCACGCATCGCGCGCGGCTCGGCCGCCCGTGGCTCACGGCAGCAGCACGCCGTCAATGGCGTGGATCACGCCGTTCGACGCGATGATGTCGGGGAGGATGACGTTGGCGTCGTTCACCCGCACGTCGCCGACCTTTCCGACCTGGCCGTTCACGGTGAGGGTACCGCCCTGCACCGTCTCGACCGTCACGCGCCGGTCGAGGATCTGGTCGGAGGTGATGGCGCCCGGCACGACGTGGTAGGTCAGGATGTTCTGCAGCTGCGCACGGTTCTCCGGCAGCAGCAGGCTCTCGACCGTGCCCGCGGGCAGCGCGGCGAAGGCCGCGTCGGTGGGCGCGAAGACGGTGAAGGGGCCGGCGCCGTTCAGCGTGTCCACGAGGCCAGCGGCCTGCAGCGCGGCGGTCAGGGTCGAGAAATCGGGATTCGACGACGCGATGTCGACGATCGTTCCGGGCCCGGTCGGGCGGGCGCAGGCCCCGAGCGCGGCCAGCGCACCGGTGGCGCCCATGAGCTTCAGCGCGTGACGACGTTCCATGCGGTTTCCTCTCTGTTGGGGCGCCCGCGGGTATGCACGGGCGTCCTGCTACCGGTATCGGTCCCGCTACGCTCACGTCAAAGGCGACCGGCAAGAAACTGCCGATGGCGAGGAACCCGCGACCCCGTGTCTCGACAGCGAGTCGCCGCCGGGGCCGGCCCTTGCGTCAGCCCCGCAAGGTGCCGCCCGTCGCCGCCGTCACCTTGTCGACCACCGCCTTTCCGACCGCGTCGATCTCGTCGTCGGTCAGCGTCTTGTCGCGCGGCTGCAGCCGCACGGTGATGGCCAGGCTCTTGCGCCCTTCGCCGAGGCTGCCGCCCACGAACTCGTCGAACACGCGCACCTCGTCGATCAGCACCTTGTCGGCGCCCTGCGCGGCGGCCACCACGTCGGCCGCCGGCACATCGACGCCGACCACGAAGGCGAAATCGCGCTCCACCGCCTGCAGGTCGGCCACGTCGAGCGCGCCGCGCCCTGTGCCCTTCGCGCGCGGGAACGGCACCGCCTCGAGCCGCACGACAAAGCCCACCGCCGGCCCCTTCACGTCGAGCGCGGCAAGAACCCTGGGGTGCAGCTCGCCGAAGACGCCGAGCACGGTACTGGGGCCGAGGCCGATCACCCCGTGCCGGCCGGGGTGCCACCACGCCTCGCCGCCCCGCCGGATCTGCACCCTCGCCGGCGCACCGATGGCCGACAGCACCGCCTCGGCATCGGCCTTGGCGTCGAACAGGTCGACCGCGCGGCGCGTGCCGTGCACATCCCGGGGCCCGGCGTGGCCCACGCGAATGCCGGTGACGAGGGTGTGCTGCTCCTCCGGCTCGCCGCCGTGGAAGGCCGCGCCCACCTCGAACAGGCCGAGATCGGCGAAGCCGCGCGCCTGGTTGCGGGCCGCCGCCTGCAGCAGGCCCGGCAGCAGCGAGGGGCGCATGTGGCTCATCTCGGAGCTGATCGGGTTTTCCAGCCGCGTCGCCTCGTCGCCGCCGTCGAACAGCGCGGCGGCGGCGGCCTCGATGAAGGAATAGGTCACGCACTCGTTCAGACCGAGCGTGGCGCAGGTGCGCCGGGCGACCGATTCGCGCCGCTGCATGGGCGTCAGCACGGGCTTGGGCACGCCGGGCCGGGGCCGGCGCATCGGCGCGCCCTCGAGCTTCGTCAGCGAGGCGATGCGCGCGACCTCCTCGACGAGATCGGCCTCGCCCGTCACGTCGGGCCGCCACGGGGGCACATGCGCCATGACATGCGCGCCCTCGCCCTCGAGGCAGAAGCCCAGAGCCTCGAGCGTCGCCCGCTGCTCCGCCTCGGGGATCGCCATGCCGACGAGCTTCTCGACGCGGGCCGGCTCGAACCGGTAGGCGCGAGACTGGTCGGGGATCTCGCCCGCGACGACCACGTCCGACGCCTCGCCGCCGCAGAGCTCCAAGATCATCCGCGTCGCGGCCTCAAGCCCGTGGGGCGTCCAGGCCGGGTCTATGCCGCGCTCGAAGCGGTAGCGCGCGTCGGAGTTGATCTTGAGCGCGCGGCCCGTATGGGCGGTGCGAACCGGGTCGAAATAGGCGGCCTCGACGAAGACGTTCACCGTCTCCTCGGTGCATCCCGTCGCCAGCCCGCCCATGACGCCGGCGATGCTCTCGGGGCCGGCGTCGTCGGAGATGATCGTCATGCCCGGTTCGAAGGTGTAGTCCTTCTCGTCGAGGCCGGTCAGCCGCTCGCCCCCCTCTGCCCGGTGCAGCCGCAGGTCACCGGTCACCTTGTCGGCGTCGAAGACGTGCAACGGCCGGTTGCGATCGAAGGTGAAGAAGTTGGTCACGTCGACCAGCGCCGATATGGGGCGCAGCCCGATGGCGCGCAGCCGCGCCTGCAGCCATTCGGGCGAGGGCCCGTTCCGCACGCCGCGGATCACCCGGCCGTAGAACACGGGCGCCTGCTCTCGCGTGTCGTCGTCGATCGTCACGCCGATGGGGCAGGGAAAGGTGCCCGCCACCGGCCCCACAGACGCGCCCTTCAGCCGGCCGAGGCCGCGCGCCGCGAGGTCGCGCGCGATGCCGAAGACGCCCAGCGCGTCGGCCCGGTTCGGCGTGATGGCGATCTCGATTACCGGGTCGACGCGGGCGGGGTCGTTCTCGGCCAGCCAGTCGACGAACCGCTGGCCGACCTCGCCCGAAGGCAGCTCGATGATGCCCGTATGCTCGTCTGACAGCTCCAGCTCGCGCTCCGAGGCCATCATGCCGTGGCTCTCGACGCCGCGGATCTTGCCGACGCCGATGGTCGTGTCGATGCCGGGCACGTAGACGCCGGGCCTGGCCACGACCACGGTAATCCCTTCGCGCGCGTTGGGCGCGCCGCAGATGATCTGCTTCTCGCCCTCGCCGGTCGCCACCCGGCAGACGCGCAGGCGGTCGGCGTCGGGGTGCGGCTCGGCCGCCAGCACATGGCCGAGGGTGAAGTCGGCGAGCCGCGCGGCAGGGTTTTCGACGCCCTCCACCTCGAGGCCGAGATCGGTCAGCGCGTGGAGAATGTCCTCCAGCGTCGCCTCCGTCTCGAGGTGCTCCTTCAGCCAGCCAAGGGTGAACTTCATCCTCGCGCTCCCTCACGCCACTGCCCCGCCGCGCTCCGGCGGCCCGCGCGCGGGCTTAGCCGAGAGCCGCGGCGGGGAAAACCCCGGCCGCGACGGGCGGCACCAGTGGCGTCGGCGGGAGCCGCGTGCGGCGCACCGACAATCGCGGTGCTTTCGCCTCATTGTCTTTGAAAATGCTGGGCGCTCGCCGCAGAATCGCCA
The DNA here is from genome assembly GCA_001314685.1 of Rhodobacteraceae bacterium HLUCCA09. Lineage (GTDB taxonomy): Bacteria > Pseudomonadota > Alphaproteobacteria > Rhodobacterales > Rhodobacteraceae > HLUCCA09. The sequence continues at coordinate 13,647 of LJNT01000056.1, read as the reverse complement.
CGATGGCACCTTATCACTGACACATCCGACGGTGGGGGCGCCTTCGGCGAGTGGAGTATGTGATGGGGGCCTTGGGCGATCTTATCGGCGGCCTGCTGAAACCGCTTCTCGTGGCGCTTCTGGTGATCGTCGCGCTCGGGCTGGTGTCGAACGGTCCCGGATCGGGCGGCAGCGCGGGCACGGGGGCGGGTGGCGCCTTTTCGTGTCCGAACTGGTTCGACGACCCGGCGCTCAACCGGACGATCTGCAAGTATCACCCTGCGCGTGTCTGGAACACGCCGGTGGCCGACCTGCTGCCCTGGCTCAGCGCGGCGGCCGACGACGTGGTGGAGACCCGTTAGGGGCCTGTTGACCCTGATGAGCTAGGCAGGGCGGCACCTCAGACACACAGGTGCCGCCATGCCCCTCCCTGCGCCGTCCGCCCAGGCCCGCCCCACCGCAGTGCCCGCACTGTTCGGCTCGTCCCGCCTCGCCTTGCCTGTTGCCGTCGCCCTCGCCGTGGCGGGGCGCATGCTGCTGCCCGTCGACGGGGGCGCCGAGATCGCCACCTCGGCTTCAGCCGCGGCCGATGCGGCGGAGCCCGGCCTCCTGCCACCACGCGCTACGCGCCCGCCGCAGCCGCGCCCCTCGACGGTGCCTGCCACCCTGCCGCCGGCGCCCGGCGGGCTCTGGCCGCTCGCGCCCGAGCCCGCTCTCTTCTTGCCGACGCCGCTCTTGGCAGAGCCTCGTGTCGCCGGCGTGGCCGAGGCCGACCCGGCAGAGGGCGCCGACCCCGCTCTCTGACACGGCACGCCCTTGCGGGGTCTCGCCGGTATCTGGCCAGGGGCACGCCATGGCCCGCCCCTGCCGTGCCCTCCGCCGAGGTACCGCGCGTCCTGGCCGCGCGCGGTGTTTCATACCAGCGCCATGTGGGCCGACGTCTCGCCGGCCAGCGTCACTCGGGCCAGCGTCACTCGGCCAGCGTCAGTTTGGCCAAAGGCAATCGGGCCGACATCACTCGGGTCTTTCCCCGTCGCCCCGCTGCATCTCCCGCGTCGGCAACCGCTCGCGCGAGTCGCCGCCCTCGCCCCGGTGCGCGCGCGCCCACATGCTGACCCCGATCGCGGGCAGGAGGACAACCGCCCAGATCGAGGCGTTCATGAGGGTGAGGCGCAGCGCCTCGTCCGAGGTCGTGCGTGGCGACAGCCACATGGCGACGTGACCGGCGACGATGACCGCCAGCAACAGGACCCAGCGAAGGCGCGTCCACTTCAGCATGCCGTCAATCCACCCAGAATTTTCGTCTCATCGAGCATGCCCAAGAATCGCCACGTTCCCGCTGCACCGTTTGCAAAACGAAGGATATCGTAAGGAAACGCCATGAGCCTCCTGCCGTTCGACCTGCTTAGCGCTCGCGTGCTCAGTCTCGTGCTGCTCGGTCTCATCGCCCTGCTCAGCCATGCGCAGGATCCGATGCGCGCCGGCACCTCGCTCGTGCGAAACGACGGACCGCCCTCCTGCGCGACGGGTTACGTGCCGTCTGCCGCCCAGTCCGGCTGGAATTGTGGCCGAGTCTCGCGCCACCCGATCAAGGCCGATCAGCCGCCACCCTCCTCGTTCTGACGTTTTGGGCGCCCGCCGGCGCAACGGGGCACGAGGCCCCTTCGCCAGCCTCAGCGGCTCAGGCCCGCGTGGATCGCCGGCATGTCGAGCGCGCCAAAGCCGTAGTGACGCAGCCAGCGCAGGTCGCTGTCGAAGAAGGCGCGCAAATCGGGGATGCCGTATTTCAGCATCGCGATCCGGTCGATCCCCATGCCGAAGGCAAAACCCTGCCACGCGGCCGGGTCGATGTCGCCCGCTGCCAGCACCTTGGGGTGAACCATGCCCGAGCCGAGGATCTCGAGCCAGTCGTCGCCCTCGCCCAGCTTCAGCGTGCCGCCCTCCCAAGAGCAGCGGATGTCGACTTCGGCCGAGGGCTCGGTAAAGGGAAAGTGCGAGGCGCGGAACCGCAGGTCGACATGGTCGACCTCGAAGAAGGCGCGGCAGAACTCCTCGAGACACCACTTGAGGTTGGCCATCGTGATGTCGGTGTCGATCGCCAGCCCCTCGACCTGGTGGAACATGGGCGTGTGCGTCTGGTCGTAGTCGGCGCGATAGACGCGGCCCGGCGCGATCACCCGTAGCGGCGCGCCGTGGGCCAGCATCGAGCGGATCTGCACCGGCGAGGTATGCGTGCGCAGCACATGCGGCGGACGGTCGTCACCCTCGGCGCGCGCCATATAGAACGTGTCCATCTCGGCCCGCGCCGGGTGGTGGCCGGGGATGTTGAGCGCGTCGAAATTGTGCCAGTCGGTCTCGACCTGCGGCCCCTCGGCGACGGCGAAGCCCATGTCGGCAAAGATCGCCGTCACCTCCTCGGTCACCTGGCTGACCGGGTGGATCGTTCCGGCGGAGCGGGGACGGGCGGGTAACGTCACGTCGAGCCATTCCGCGCGCAGCCGCTCCTCGAGCGCGGCATCGCCCAGCGCAGCCTTGCGCGCCGCGAGCGCGCCGTTGATCTCGTCCTTCAGCGCATTGAGCCGCGGCCCGGCTTCCTTGCGCTCGTCGGGCGACATCTTGCCCAGTTCCCGCATCTTCAGGCTGATCTCGCCCTTCTTGCCAACGGCCTGCACGCGCAGATCCTCGAGGGCGGCCTCGTCAGCGGCCTCGGCGATGGCGTCGAGATATTTCCGTCTCAGATGGTCCATGCACCCCCCGCTTTCCGTCAGGCTAGGTAGCGGGCACGCGCGGGGTCTGCAAGCGGCCGCGCCCCCGACGCCGGCACACCGGACCGCGGCGCGCTAGATCTCCGCACGCTCGCGGCCCACGACCCTGGAGCCTGTGGCCCGGGCCGGGGCGCCCTGATCCGGGGGAAGCTGCATGCGCAGGCCCGACAGCAGCGGGGTTCGATTGCGCAGGTGGCGCGCCACGCAGCGAGACTGCCTCGAACGAGGGGGGATCGCACGGGCGGCGACAGATCGGACATTGCCGGTCGCGGCGCCGGGGAAAAGCCGCTCCAACTCTGCGACGAGGGCGCGCGGCAACGATCGCAGCGCAATGGGACCGGGGTAGAAGCTCTCGGTCGGCGTGCCTTCGGCAAAAATCACGCGGTGGGCGTCGAGCACGAGATGAACATAGGTCACGGCGGGCAGGCACTCGTCGATGAAGATGTCCGGCATCGCGGTCAGCCTGTGGGCGGCGATCAACACCTCGCCCACGCCGAACATGCGCTGCACGATCGGAGACGAAGCGAGCAGGCGATGCTGACGCGAGACGACGAGGTCGCGCGCCGGAAGCCCGTGCCCCAATGCGCCGGCTCTGATCCGCACCGGCCGCAGACGCGGATCGCGGGCCATCTCGGCTGCGTCGAGCGTCCGGGTGAGGCACATCCGCACCGGTGCCGTGTCTCCATCATCCAGCAGGACGCGGTCGCCGGGCGCCAGACGCTCGACCCCGACAGGGCCGGCCGGCGTGGCGATCGCAGTGCCCGCGGCCAGGCAGAGCGGGCTCGCGTAATCGGTCGCGGGGACGTCGCGCGGCCCCTCGCCCGTCGCCGTCACCACGAGGTCGACGCCCGTCGGCGGCAGCGAGCCGGGCGGCCCTATGAAGGCGAGCCCCTCCACCGTGCCGTAAGCCGGAGCGCCGCTCGGTTCGTTGACATTGAAACCGACCGCCTCCCAGCTTTCGCCGCTCTCGGGGTCGGTGAGGGTGAGGCGGTACTCGGCCTCGATCCGGGTGCCCTCGGCATAGGTCACGCCGTCGAGCGTCGTGTCACCGGTCAGCTTCTGGCTGCCGTCACTGTCGTCGAAGGTCTCGTCGCGGTCCACGTGGTCGACGCGCTGCATGTCGTGACTGTTCAGCCGGATCGTTTTGCCAAGCAGATGGGAGCCGTCGCCCTGGGTGACGCCGTCCAGCTCGGCGCCATCCGGAAAGGAAAGCTGGCTCTCGCCCAGCACCCAGATCTGACTCTGCTGAACCATGTTCCGCCTCGCCTGACCGACCCGCGACAGCGCCCGGCTATGGCAGACAGTGCCTAAATCCCCGTTACCGGAGGCCCTCCGGGATCGCCCGGAAACGGAAAAGGCGCCGCGGACGAGCCGCGGCGCCACGCGTTCCTCGCACGCCGCCGGCTCAGGCCAGCGCGGCCTTCGCCTTGTCGACGATGCCGCCGAAGGCCTCGGGCTCGTGCACGGCGAGATCGGCCAGCACCTTGCGGTCGACCTCGATGCCGGCCCTGGCCAGCCCGTTGACGAAGCGCGAATAGGTCAGGCTCTCGTCATGGGCGCGCACGGCGGCGTTGATCCGCTGGATCCACAGCGCGCGGAACTGGCGCTTGCGGTTCTTGCGGTCGCGCGTGGCGTACTGGTTGGCCTTGTCGACGGCCTGCTTGGCCGTCTTGAAGCTGGTCGAGCGGCGGGCGTAATAGCCCTTCGCCTGCTTGACGACCTTGCGGTGACGGGCGTGGGTGACGGTTCCGCCTTTGGTCCTGGGCATGGTCTCTCCTCCTCAGCGGGCGTAGGGCATCATCGTGCGCTTGACGATCTTCTCGTCAGGCTTCGACAGGACCTGCGTGCCGCGGGCCTTGCGGATGAACTTGTTGCTCCGCTTGATCATCCCGTGCCGCTTGCCGGCCTGGCCTGCGATGACCCGGCCGTTGGCGGAGACCTTGAAGCGCTTCTTGGCGCTCGACTTCGTCTTCATCTTGGGCATTTGACGCTCCTCTTCGGGGTCTTCGCGCGCCCGCAGGCATGCCACTCCGGCCCACGCACGCGGCGTTTGAGCGGCGGCGCATACAGCAGGCCGACGCGCGGGGCAAGGGGGCGGCGTCAGTTCACGAGATCGGAGAGGACGCCCGCCACGATCCCCGGAACCTCGCCCATGTCGTAGCCGCCCGGCTTCTGCAGGACGGCAAGCAGGATCAGGACGATCGAGATCATCACCATGATGGCGGCGGCGCGGGGCGGCCGGCTCTCGGAAAAGGCGCTGATCAGGGCAGGGATCGACAGCAGGCCCACGAGAAGGCCGATGACGAAAAACTGATCCGGGTTCACTTGCCCCTCCGGCCTGCGCTACGGAAGCATTACTCGGGGTCGGAGCGGAAGATCAACCGCTCGTCGCAGGGGGCGATGCGCAGGATGTTGGTGGTGCCTGGCTCGTTGAAGGGCACGCCGGCCACCACGACGATATGGTCCTTCTCGGTGGCGAAGCCCGCCGCGCGGGCAGTGCGCGCCGCGCCCACGACGGCCATCTTGAAGCGCGTCACCTCGCCCTCGAGCAGGAAGTTGTTGACGCCCCAGTAAAGACAGAGCCGCCGCGCGGTGGCGATGTGCGGCGTGATGGCGATGATCGGCACGCGCGGCCGCTCGCGGGCGATCAGTGCCGCCGACGTGCCCGACTCGGTGAAGCAGCAGATCACCTTGATGCCCGTATTCTCGGCGATCTCGCGCGCGGCCGACACGATGGCATCGGCCCGCGTGGTGCGGTCGATCTTGCGGTTGGCCTCGATGATCTCGCGGTGCGTCGCGTGGCGCTCGATCTCCACGGCGATGTCGTTCATCGTGGTCACCGCCTCGACGGGGTAGTGCCCGGCCGCGGATTCCGCCGAGAGCATCACCGCGTCGGCGCCCTCGTAGATCGCGGTGGCCACGTCCGACACCTCGGCGCGCGTGGGCACCGGGCTCTCGATCATCGATTCGAGCATCTGCGTGGCCACGATCACCGGCTTGGCGGCGCTGCGGGCGCCCCGGATGAGCTGCTTCTGGATGGGGGGCACGTTCTGCACCGGCAACTCGACGCCGAGATCACCGCGCGCCACCATGATGCCGTCCGAGGCGGCGAGGATCTCGTCGTAGGCCTGCACGGCGGCGGGCTTCTCGATCTTGGCGAGGATCTGGGCGCGGCCCCTGGCCCGCTTGCGCGCCTCGTGCATGTCGTCCGCCCGCTGCACGAACGACAGCGCCAGCCAGTCGACGCCGAGCTCGCAGACGAACTCGAGGTCGGCCTTGTCCTTGTCCGAGAGCGCGGCGACGGGCAACACCACGTCGGGCACGTTCACGCCCTTTCGGTTCGAGATCGTGCCGCCCGCGATCACGGTGCAGTCGGCGAAGTCGGGGCCGCACTCGTCGACCCGCAGCCGGATCTTGCCGTCGTTGACCAGCAGCGTCGCGCCGGGCGACAGCGCGGCGAAGATCTCGGGGTGGGGCAGCTCCACCCGGCTCGCGTCGCCCTCGCCTTCTTCGAGATCGAGGCGGAATCGCTGGCCGTCCATCAGCTCCTCGCTGTCGCCGGCGAAGACGCCAACGCGCAGCTTCGGCCCCTGCAGGTCGGCGAGGATGGCGATGGGGCGGCCCGTCTCCTCCTCGATCCGGCGGATGATGCGGTGGCGGGCCGCGATCTCGTCGTGGCTGCCGTGGGACATGTTGAGGCGGAAGACATCGGCACCCGCGTCGAACAGCGCGCGGATCGTGCCGTGGTCCGATGAGGCAGGCCCCAAGGTGGCGACGATCTTGACGTTGCGGTTGCGTCTCATGGCGTGCTCCTGGATTCCCGGCGCCGTGTTAGCGGTAAACCGGCGGGGCTGTCACCCCCGTGCGCCGACACCTCTGGCCCTCGCCTCGCCGCGGCCTTATGCCATGGCTCCGAGGATCGACACCGGACATGACGTATCAGCCCTACCGCATCACCGGCGAGGACCGCGCCTCGCCCTGGCTTGTCACCTGCGACCATGCCACCAACACCGTGCCGCAGGCGGTGCGGGGCGGCGCGCTCGGCCTCGGTCAGGCCGACATGGGCCGCCACATCGCCTACGACCCCGGCGCGGCGGGGGTGGCGCTGGCGCTGGGCGAGGCGCTGGGCGCGCCGGTGCTGACATCGAACTTCTCGCGCCTCGTGATCGACCCCAACCGCGGCGCGGACGACCCGACGCTGCTCATGCGCATCTACGACGGCACGGTCATCCCCGGGAACCGCCACGCCGACGCCGCCGAACTCGAGCACCGGATGGCGCTGTGCTACCGTCCCTACGACGCCGCGCTGGCGCGGATGGCCGGGCGGCGCGACGACACGGTGCTGTGCTCGATCCATTCCTACGTGCCGCAGCTGCGCGGGCGGCCGCCGCGGCCCTGGCATGTGGGCGTGCTGCATTCGCACCTCGACTCGCGCCTCGCCGAGCGACTGATCGCCCGGCTCGAGGCCGAGCGCGACATCGTGGTGGGCGACAACCAGCCCTATGGCGGGCACCTGCCGGGCGACGCGATCGACCGTCACGCCCTGCGCCACGGCCGGCCCAACGTGCTGATCGAGCTGCGGCAGGATCTGATCGAGACCGTCGACCAGCAGCGCGCCTGGGCCGCGCGGCTCGCGCCGCTGCTCGAGAGCGCCCTTGCCGACATGGGCGGCCCGGCCCAGATCCCTGTCAGAGCGTGATGGAGGCCGAGATGGACGACCACACCCGCACCGAGCTCGAGGCCGCGGCCTTCCGCCGCCTGGTGCAGCACCTGCGCGAGCGGACCGACGTGCAGAACATCGACATGATGAACGTCACGGGCTTCTGCCGGAACTGCCTGAGCCGCTGGTATGCCGAGGCGGCCGCCGAACGCGGCCTCGACATGGGCAAGGATGAGGCGCGCGAGATCGTCTACGGCATGCCCTACGACGAGTGGAAGGCGCAGCACCAGGCCGAGGCGAGCGACGCCCAGCGGGCAGCCTTCGGCGAGAGCTTCGCCCGCAACGTGGGGAACGTGGGCGAGGGTTGACCCGTCCCGACCCGGGCGCCCCTGCCCCCCGCGGGCGGGCGATATCCGTCGCGCAGGCGCATTCGAGACAGAAAGACGCCGCTGAGACAGGACTAAGGCGCGCGCTGCCGGCTTCTTTCTGTCTCAAATACGCATGGCGCTCCGGCTCCGACCGCGCTGCGGCAGTGGCGGCGCGCAGACCTGTCGGCACGACGCGGGTCGGCCGGATCAGTTCAGCTGGAAGTGCAGCGGGTAGACCCCGTCCTCGAACTCGCCGAACAGGTCGGGCACGTCGGGGTGGTCGACCGGCTCGCCCGAATAGTCGGGCAGAAGGTTCTGCTCCGACACGTAGGCGACGTAGTAGCTCTGGTCGTTCTCGGCGAGCAGATGGTAGAACGGCTGTTCCTTGGCCGGCCGGCTGTCTTCGGGGATGGCGTCGTACCATTCCTCCGAATTCGAGAAGACGGCATCGACATCGAAGACGACGCCGCGGAAGGGGTGCTTCCGGTGGCGCACGACCTGGCCCAGATGGTATTTGGCTCTTTTCTTCAACATCACGTCCTTTGCCCCCTGTCGCGGGTGGTAGCGACTCGGGCGGGCGGAGTCCATGCGACAGCCCCGCGGGCCAGCGGAAACAGTCTGTGAACCCTGTTCTTCCCCGCCATGCCGCCAGAGGGCCGCGGCGGCGGAGAGAGCCCGGTGCGTGGCTCACCCGCTCCGGGGCGACCTCGTGCTGCCGCGCGGCGCAGACAGGCGCAGGCGCGACACGGGCGGCAACATCGGCGTGCTGCCACTGCCGCACGCGGCGGCATGGCCCGCGCGGCCCATGCCGCGTTCCGCTCCGCCGGTGGCACACCGGGCCTGTCGTGTTTCGATCGTACTGCCGAGCCGCGCGCGCTGTTCCGCCCCATGCCCCACGCCCCGCGCGCCAGCCCGGCGCAGGCGCCCAGCGCGCCTCCCTCTTTCGGCCGTGGCGGGTGCCGTCTAGCTTCCGGTCGACCGGAAAGGAGACACGATGACCCCCGTCAGGATCCTGCTCAACTGCCCCGACCGCGAGACGGCGCGCGCGCTGGCCGCGTCGCTTCTCGACGCGGGCCTCGTGGCCTGCGCCAACATCTACCCCGAGATCGAGTCGCATTACGTCTGGCAGGGCGCGCGGCAGGTCGAGAGCGAGGTGCCGCTGGCGCTGAAGTCGCGCGCCGACCTGCTGCCCGAGATCGAGCGGATGGTGAGAGAGCTGCACCCCTACGATGTGCCGCCCCTCGTAGCCCAGCATCTCGACTTCGCCCACCGCCCCTTCGCCGACTGGATCGCCGAGATGACCGGGGGCGCCGGGGCGTAAGGGCGACGGCCGGCCGCCGCGCTCGCGCCGACGTGCGCGACCCTCACCGTCAGGCGAGGCGACGCATCCTGCCCGAGGGTGGGCAGCCCCGGCGACCACGCCCCGGGAGGAGATGCACGACATGGCCTGGCAGACGCGCCCCCCGAAGGAGCGGCCGACGCCACCCGAGGGCTTCGACGACCGGGCGACATTCTGACGCCGTTCCGGCGGTCAGGCGGGGGGTGCGCGCCGCGCCCAGGCTCTTGCCAGACCGGCTGCACCATGCGATAAACGAGAGGCGACCGTTACCGCATTCGATCCCTGTCTGCCTACCGCACGTCAGTTCTATCGATACCGCTCTGACGCGCCGGGCTGCCGCACTTCCGCGGGCAGCAACACAATAGGAGACACGGGAATGGCCTCTGGCACCGTGAAATGGTTCAACACCACCAAAGGCTACGGCTTCATCCAGCCCGATTCGGGCGGCAAGGACGTGTTCGTCCACATCAGCGCGGTCGAGCGCTCGGGCCTCACCGGCCTTGCCGACGACCAGAAGGTCACCTTCGACCTCGAGACCGGGCGCGACGGACGGCAGGCCGCGATCAACATCTCGCTCGCTTGATCGCGCCCGCGCGACGCACCCGCGCGACAGGATTGCAGGGCCCCGGGGCGTCGCTCCGGGGCCCTTTTCCGTTGTGTCGACCCCCGCGAGGCGGGGCGCGCGCCGGCACCGCTGCCCCCCTCTTGATGCGGCGGGCCGCGCTTCCCATTTCCGCGACATCCGGGCGCCGACCGCCGGGCCCGGACCAGCCGAACCGGCCGCCGTCCCGCGTGGAGGGGGCCGCTCCGCAACGATGGTATCGCTCGAAGGAGGATGACCTATGCGAACCTACGATCTTTCCCCGCTCTACCGCGCCACCGTCGGCTTCGACCGCGTGGCCGACCTGATGGACCGCGTGATGTCGGCCGATGTCGCGCAGTCGACCTACCCGCCCTACAACATCGAGAAGCTGGGCGACGACGCCTACCGCATCTCGATCGCCGTCGCGGGCTTTTCCGAGGACGAACTGACCGTCGAGGTGAAGGACGGCGCGCTTATCGTGGCCGCCCGCAAGCAGGAGGCCGACGAGGGCCGCACCTACCTGCACCGCGGCATCGCCACCCGCGCGTTCGAGCGGCGATTCCACCTCGCCGACCATGTCCGCGTGACCGGCGCGACGCATGTCGACGGGATGCTGCACATCGACCTCGTGCGCGAGGTGCCCGAGACGCTGAAGCCCCGCCGCATCGAGATCGCCCGCGGCGACACGGCCCGTCTCGGGGCCGACCAGGGACACCTTCAGGCCGAAGTGCGGAACGTCGAGACGGCCGACGCCTGATCCCGCCCGGCGCCCTCTTCCCTAGAGGCGCACGGGAAACGCCATCGGGCGCGCACCCACGGGGGCGCGCCCTTTTTTCATGAGTGCCAATGCGGGCTCAGGCTTCGTCGCCGTCGAGCAGCGGGTCGACCCGATTCTCCCAGAAGCGGCGCCAGCGCGCGTAGATCGCCCAGAACACGCAGCCGAGCGCGATCAGGATGGCGATGGCCGTCCACGGGATGACGCGGGCGTCGGGGCCGTCGACATCCTTGATACGCAGGGCGTTGGGATAGATCGTCATGAATTCCGCCCGCCAGCCGTAATGCTTGACCGCCACCCAGTCGGGCTCGGCCGAGGTCGAGCGGATGTCGTTGGCCAGCGCCTGCAGGTTCGCCGAATCGAACTTGAAGAAGGGCGGCCAGCCCCAGCCCGTATCCTCGTTGCGATAGACGATGGGCCGACCGCCCGGCGTGATCGTCTGGATGAAGAACACCTCGCGGGTGACCTGTCCGGAGCCCGAGCCGGTATCGGCACTCGACCAGAAGATCGAGTTGGCGCCGAAGGTCTCGCGCCGCTCATAGGTGTCGGCGATGCGCACCACGTCCCAGCGGGGCAGCGTGTAGTGCAGGACCGAGAGGACCGCGGCCCAGAAGACGATCCAGAACGTCCATTTCAGGTAGGATAGCACGGGCGCCCCCCCTCACTCAGGCATAGTTGGCGAAATACACGACGACGGCAAGCACGGCGAAAGGCACGGCATAGACCCCCAGCAGCAGACGACGGCGCAGGGCGTAGCGCTCGGATTCGAGGCCCTCCTGCACGAAAAGGTCGCGGTTGCCGGGCCGCCCCTCTGCCTCCCAGCGGCGCTCCAGCCGCTCCTTCTGCGCCGCGCGGGCGTAGAACCACAGGCTGACATAGGCCACCGTCGAGACGACGAGCAGCATGAGGACAAGGCGGCCGAGCGCGAAGAACATTCCTTCCTCCGGACAGATCCGCCCCTGCCATAGCGCGACCGGGCGGCAGGTGCGAGCCTCGGCTGCGCCCCCCCGTGCGAGCCCGGTGCGAGCCCGGTGCGCCCCCCCCCGGGTCGCGCCCCGGTCCGACGGGGAAGAGCGATGCCGTGTCCGCCCGCCCCCTGCCCTTGCGCCGTTGCGGCCGCATGTCGCTTGCGTATGGGCCAAGGGCGCGGGACAAGGAGGATCTATCGCGGAGGGACCAATGCTCGACATCGCCAACGGCAAGGTCGTGCGCGTGATCGCGCTGGCCCGGGAATACGGGCCCGACCATCCTCGCCTGATGGACTACATCGCCGGGCTCAACGAGGACGAGCAGACCAGCCTCGTCGCCTGCGTCTGGATCGGGCGCGACAGCTTCGATGCCTCCGAGGTGGAGGAGGCCCTGCGCACCGCCCGCGAGGAGCGGACCTCGCCGACCGAGAGTTACCTCGCCTCGATGCCCGAACTGGCCGATTACCTGGAATCGGGAATGGAGGCGCTCGGCCTCGACGTGAGCGACGAGGAAGACGACCTCAGCCGGTATTGAGCCCACCCGCACCGGCCCGTCACCGCGGGGGGATGCACTCTCGGGCGCGGATGTCCTGCACCGGGTCGTCAGGGCCGCAGGGCCGACCGGATAAGGGGTAGGTCTCCGCCGGGGTGCAGGCGGCCGCGGCGGCGAGCAGGGCGAGCAAGAGGGCGGCGCGGACGCGGGTCTTCATGGCGCTCTCCTTGGAGGAAGCTGTCCCTCGACCGCTCTATGCCGCCGGCCGGGCCGGGCGCGATGACCGCTGTCAACGCCCCTTGGGTCAGGTCGTGCGCGGCGCGGCGAGGAGGCGGCCGCGGATCGCCGGGCTCAGTGCGACCACCAGAAGGAAGATCGAGAACAGGCACCAGATTGCCGGCATCTCGTCCATGTCGGGCGTCAGCAGCCAGGCGAGCACGGGGCCGAAGGCGGCATGGAAGAGCGCGAAGCGCCACGCGCCGTAGACGAGCGGCAACAGGAACACTGCCGCCAGATAGGCGGGAAAGTCGACGTAGCCCGACGACAGCCCGAGAAGGCCCGGAACGCCGGCGTTGAGCGGCACCTCCCACGCGATGTGCCACGTCCCCGTTCGGGTGCAGAGCGCCTCGGCGCACATGGTCGTGGCCGGGTCGCAGGGGCCGAACGGGCCTGCGGGCGCGAGCCGCACCAGCAGGGCCAGCGTGGCCAGCCCCGCCAGCACGTAGACGGCGCGGCGCAGACCGGGCGAGACGGCCGCGGGCGCGATGGCCATCGCGAAGGCGTTGATGACGAGGGGCTGGACCGCGATGTGCAGGTAGGAGGCCAGCGTCACCGCCTCGTTCACCGGGCTGCCGCACCGATCGAGCGTGGCGTAGCCCGCGACCTGCAGCGCCTCCATCAGCGTGAAGTAGCCGAGCGTGAGCGGGATCGCCCAAGGCTCGCCCCGGCGCAGGGTGAGCGCGGTGCCCGCGGCCCCCGCCGCCATCATGCCCACCGAGGCGGCCAGTCCCATGCACATCGGCTCGCCCCTTGCTGTCCGCATCGCCCCGCGGGTTGAAGCCGGCGGCGGGCGGCACGCCGCGCGCCGTCAGCGAAGACGGTCGACCACACCCAGACGCTGCGCCTGCACGTCGACCTGCGCCAGCCAGTCGGCCACCAGTTTCGGGTCGGACGGCGCGGCGGTGACCCCGGCGGGGATCGCGCGCGCCGAGACCGACTCGACCGCCAGCCGCACCGTGTGCGACACGAGCCGCGCCATGGCCGAGCCGCGCTCGTCGCCCCATGCGTCCATCGCGTAGGTCTTGTGGTAGGTCGGCCGCCCGTCCTGCCGCACCTCGAGCGAGACGCACAGCACCACGCGGTCGGGCTCGCCCTCGCCATAGGCGTGCTTCGCCCACAGCCCGTCGGACACGTCGCGCAGGCGGGCCTCGCCGGCCGCGCCCTCCAGCCCCTCGATCTCCTCGAAGATCCCGCCCCAGGCGTCGGCCCAGCCGCCCAGGCGCAGGGTGCCGCGCACGAAGTCGCGCACGCGCCAGCCCTCCTCGAAGCCGTACTCGGCCATGAAGGGCAGGCTGTCGCGGTTGGGATAGACCTCGAAGGTCTCGGGCGGGTCGAGCGGCGCCTCGTAGCTCGTCAGCGCGTCCCACGGGCGGGCGACCTCGAGCGTCGAGAAATCGCGGATCGAGCGCGAGGGCGAGCGCAGCGCCTTGAGCACGCC
>LJNT01000123.1 GCA_001314685.1 Rhodobacteraceae bacterium HLUCCA09 | reverse complement strand
GGTCAGAGCCGGCTGTCCTGCACGCGCAGCTGACGGGCGCGGGTCAGGATCGCGTCCTCGACGGCGCGCACCGTGTCCGCGTCGACCGGGCCCGAGCGGCTGGCGAGCGCCACCTTGAGCGAGCGGGCGTCGAGCGCGGGGTCGCGCACCTGGATCGTGGCGCGATAGGCGCTGCCTCCGCCGGGCGGCACGCCGTAGCCGGTGACGATCACGCCAGAGAACGGATCGACAGTCTCGATCGGCAGGAAGCCGAGCACGTCGAGCGAGGCGTTCCAGAGGTAACGGTTGACCTCGAGCACGGTGTTGGGGTCGTCGGTGTTGACGAAGAGATCCCAGATCGTGGCGCGCTCGGTGCCCGAGCGTTCGTCGAAGCGCGGGTTGAACTGATCGGGCACCGACTGGGTCGTCTGGAGGCTCGCGCCGCCGCCGCCGTCGCCGCACGCTGCCAGCACCGCCGCGCCCGTGAGACCGAGCGCCAAGGCCATGCGGCGCGCCCTGGCGCTTCCCTGCCATGTCGTCTGGCGCATGTGGCCCCCTGTCGTCACTAGTGCTGCAGTCACCCGTGCCGCGCTTGGGTATCGCAGCCCCGCCGGGGCGGCAAGATCAATCCCCCGGGGCCGTGTTCCCGGCCCCGCTACGCGCCTTCGGCAACACTGTGGCAAAGCTGCACCAAATTTCGCGGGCCGCCGGCGCCGGGCCGCGCTCTCCTTGCCTTGAGTGACCTGCGGAGCGAATAGAGGCGCATACCCAATCTGGCCCTCCGGGTTGCGGTCCACCTTTGAACATACGAGGGAAAACGATGAAAAAGGTTCTTCTCACGTCCACGGCCCTGGTGATGACCTCCGCGTCGTTCGCAGCCGCGGAAGTCGCGATCTCGGGCTCGGCTGAAATGGGTGTCGTCGGTGGCAACGTCTCCGTGACCGATGCCGCAGGCAACGACTTCGACGAAACCATCCCCACCCAGTTCTTCAACGATGTCGACGTGACGTTCTCGATGTCGGGCGAGACGGATGGCGGCCTCGCCTTCGGCGTGTCGGTCGACCTCGACGAGGCCGGCAACCTCGGCAACGAACTCGCCAACCAGGGCGTGGCGATCTTCATCTCGGGCGACTTCGGCACCCTGACGATGGGCGATACCGACGGTGCCGTCGACTTCGTGCTGACCGACATGGGCAACGCGGGCAACCCGGGTTCGATCAACGATGCCCAAACCGGGCACCTCGGCTACCTCGGCTCGTGGCTCGACGGTTCGGGCGACAACCAGGTCGTGCGTTACGACTACTCGTTCGACGCCTTCACCTTCGCCCTCTCGGTCGAGCAGATGCCGTCGGGCCCCAACGGGACCGTTCTGGAAGACGACGATGACCTGACGTGGGCGATCGGTTTCGCCTACGACTTCGACTTCGCTGGCGGCTCGGCCGGCGTCGGCCTCGGATACCAGTACTCCGACAACGGCTCGGTCTCGGTCGGGGGCGATGCCGACGGCCAGACGGTCAACGTGCCCGTCCTCGTGGGCGAGGTCGCGGCGACCGCCATCGGCGGCGATGTCAGCCTCGACAACGGTCTCTCCGCGGCGCTGACCTACACCTACTTCGACGTGGATGAGGGCGATGACGTCGACCACATCGGCGTCGGTGCAGGCTACTCGTTCGACGCCTTCTCGGTGCACGCCAACTACGGCCAGTGGAACACCGACGACGTGAACGTGTCGGGCTTCGGCCTGGCGGCCGGCTACGACCTCGGCGGGGGCGCCTCGCTGCTGTTCGGCTACGGCCGCTCGGACGTTGACGTCGACGGTTCGGAGATCGACGTGCAGATCGACGACTACTCGCTCGGCCTGTCCTTCTCGTTCTGATCCGACGCGAGAGACGGCAAGATTTCGGGGCGGGCCGCATGGCCCGCCGCCCCGTTTCGTTTGCCCGCGCCCCCACCCCACCGCCCCGCAAGCGTCTTTCGCAGGCCCCGCCCCGGTGTTAGCAGGAACCTGACGTTTCCCATGCCGAGGACGGTGATGGCCGCTCAGAATGGCACAGCGCGACCTGCCCCGCGCAAGGCCGACATCGAGGCCGCCTATCGCAAGGCCCGTGCGCTGCACCAGGCCGGCCGCCTGCGCGAGGCCGCGCAGGGCTATGCCGCCGTCGCCCGCGCCGCGCCGGCCCTTGCCGAGCCGCGCTTTCAGCTCGGCCGCATCGCGCTTGCCCGCGGCGATGCCGAGGCCGCGCTTGCCGCGCTCGACGAGGCGCGGCGGCTCAAGCCCGACGAACCCGCGATCCTTGCCGCCTGCGCCGAAGCGCTGGGCGCCGCCGGCCGCACCGGCGAGGCGCTCGCCGCGTGGGACGACCTGATCCGCCGTATGCCCCGCGAGGTGAAGCCGCGCGCCGACAAGGCGCTGCTCCTTCAGCGGATGGGCGATTTCGAGGCGGCGGAGGAGGAGTTTCGCCGCGCTCTGAAACGCGCGCCGAAGGATGGCGAACTCTACCGGATGTGCGTGACCACGCGCCGGGTGCGCAAGGGCGAGCCGCTCTTGCGCCAGATGCTCGAGGCGCATGCCGACCCGGCCGTGACCGGGCGCTCCCGCATGCAACTGCAATTCGCGCTGGCCAAGGCGATGGCCGACACGGGCCAGCACGACCGGGTGTTCCGCTACCTCGACCCGGCGAACGCCGCGATGCGCGCCGCCCAGCCCTACGACATCTCCCGCCGGCGGGCCGAGGTGGAGGGGCTGATCGCCGCGTTCGAGGGGGCCGATTTCACCCCGCTCGCCGTCGCGCCCGAGGGGCCACGGCCGATCTTCGTCACCGGCCTGCCCCGTTCCGGCACCACGCTGGTCGAGCAGATCCTCGCGAGCCACGCGCAGGTAAGCGGCGGCGGCGAGATGCGCTTCGTGCTGGAAGAGGCCTATCGGCTGATGGGCGACCCGGGGCGCGGCTTCACCCCGCTCGCCGACCTGGCGGACGAGTCGATCGCGGGCTTCGGCCGCGCCTATCTCGATCTGCTGGCGCGGGCCGTGCCCGACGCGGCCACCGTCACCGACAAGTCGATCCAGACCCACCTCGTGATCGGGCTGGTCGCGAAGGCGCTTCCCGAGGCGCGGATCATCGTGGTGCGGCGCGACCCGCGCGATCTGGGCCTGTCGATCTACCGCAACGTCTTTGCGCCCGGCACGCATCTCTACGCCTACAACCAGACCGACATCGCCGCCTACGTCGCCACGTTCGAGCGCATGATGGCGTTCTGGCGCGAGACGCTGCCGGGCCGCTTCACCGAGATGCGCTACGAGGATCTCGTCGCCGACCCCGAGCCGCAGACGCGCGCGCTGGTCGCCGCCGCGGGCCTCGACTGGGACGATGCGTGCCTGTCGTTCCACCGGACCGAGCGTCAGGTGGCGACGCTGTCGATCCAGCAGGTGCGCCAGCCGATCCACGGCGGCGCGGCCGGCGGCTGGCGAAAATACGACTCCGATCTCGCGCCGATGATCGCCGCGCTGGAGCGCGAAGGAGTGGATCTGTCGTGAGCCTGTCCGATATCCGGGAGAAGATCGCCACCGCCGCGCGCAGGGCCGGCCGGCCGGAAGGAGCGGTGACGCTCGTTGCGGTGTCGAAGGTGCAGCCGCTCGAACGGATCGAGGCGGTGCTCGAGGCGGGCCACCGCGTCTTCGGCGAGAACAAGGTACAGGAGGCGCAGGGCAAGTGGCCCGCCCTCCGCGAGCGGTTCGAGGGAGTCGAGCTGCACCTCGTCGGGCCGTTGCAGACCAACAAGGCGCGCGCGGCGATGGAGCTGTTCGACGCGATCCACTCCGTCGACCGGCCCAAGCTGGCGCGCACGCTGGCGCGGCTGGCCGACGAGGAAGGCCGCTGCCCCGACCTCTTCGTGCAGGTCAACACGGGCGAGGAGGCGCAGAAAGCCGGCGTCCTGCCGGCCGAGGCCGACGCGCTGGTGGCAGAGGTGCGGGAGCTCGGCCTGCCGCTCAAGGGTCTGATGTGCATCCCGCCCGTCGACGAGGAGCCGTCGCTGCACTTCGCCCTCCTGGCGAAGATCGCGGCGCGCAACGGGCTCGAGGGGCTGTCGATGGGCATGTCGGACGATTTCGAGCGCGCCATCGCGCAGGGTGCGACCCATGTCCGCGTAGGTTCGGCCATTTTCGGCGCGCGCGCCTACGGCTGAGTCCCGATCGTTCGTACGAACGATCGAGCCGAATTTTCGTACGAAAATTCGCGGCGCGGCGGCGCCGTCAGGGCACGATCACCCGCGTCCCGAGCCCGATGCGCGCGACGACCCAGAGGAGGTGGTCGCGGCGAAAGGCGAGACAGCCGGCGGTGGGGTGCCGTGGCCCGCGCCAGACATGGAGGAAGATCGCCGAGCCGCGCCCGGGACGTGGGGGATCGGCGTTCCAGTCGGTCGTCAGCACGATGTCATAGAGCCGATCGGCCCGCCGCAGCCGCTCGTGCGAATGGGCGTGCGGTGCGCGCACAGGCCGGTTGTAGGCGGGATCGGCCGGGTCGTCTGACCAGAGGTCGCCCGGCCCGATGGGCACGGCCCACGGGGCGGGTGGGGCAAGCCGATCGGCCCGGTAGAGCACTCCCGTGACGCGGAGAACACCGCGCGGCGTCGCGCCGTCACCCTCGCCCTTGTCCGCCGTCAGGCCGCCGCGCCCGACCGCCACCGGGAACCTGCGGCCGGCGAAGCGCAGGCCGGTGCGCATGAGCACCATGTCGGCCGGCGAGACCGGGCCGATCACGGCAGATGCCCCGACTTGGCGACCTTGGCCGCGATGTAGGCGGCATTCTCCGCCGTCTGGCCGACCCTGAGCGGCACGCGCTCGGTCACGGCGATGCCCTGCGCCTCCATCATCGCGATCTTGGCGGGGTTGTTCGTCATCAGCCGCACCCGCCCGATGCCGAGCCGCCGCAGCACCGCCGCGCCGATGCGGAAGTCGCGCTCGTCGTCCTCGAAGCCGAGGCGGTGGTTGGCCTCGACCGTGTCGAAGCCCTGGTCCTGCAGGGCATAGGCGCGCATCTTGTTGGCCAGCCCGATGCCGCGGCCCTCCTGGTTGAGGTAGAGCAGCACGCCGCCGCCCGCCTCGGCCATCGCCGCGAGAGCGCCGCGCAGCTGCGGGCCGCAATCGCATTTCAGCGAGCCGAGGATGTCGCCGGTGAAACAGGCCGAATGCAGGCGCGTCAGCACCGGCGCTGCACGGTCTGGCCGGCCCACCTCGACCGCGTAATGCTCGGCCCCGCCATCGTCGGGGCGGTAGACGTGCAGGCGCCCCGCCCCCGCCGCCTCCATCGGCAGGCGGGCGTCGACGACATGGGCATAGGAGGCGCCATCGCTCGGCGGCCCGTCGGTGACGAGGTCGAGCAGGGTGAGACCCGCCGCGCGGGCGGCGTCGGGCTCGAGCAGGGGCGCTACCAGCACGGCCGGCAGCACCTGCGCCTCCTTGGCGAGCTGGATGCCGGCGCGCGCGAGGGTGGCGTCGCCGCCCCGCCTGGTGGAAAACGGCCCCTTCATCGGCGTCTCGAGGTCGCCCGCCGGGTCGGCCACTGCCCGCGCCCAGCCGAGGCTCGCATCCCCCGGCAGCAGGATGCGGGCGATGTCGCCGTCATAGGCGCGGGCCTTCAGCGTCTCGGCCCGCCGCCCCGTGACCGCCAGCGCCGCGCCGGGTGCGAGCGCGGCGAAGCGGTCGGGCGAGACCGTCTCGACCGCAGCGACCAGCGCCGCCTCGCCGCCCGCGACCATCCCGACGGGCAGGCCGAGCCGCAGGTCGGCGCGGGCGCGCGCACGCCGCTCGGCGGGACGGAGGCCGAGATGGCGGAGCGCAAGGGGGTCGGGGGCGTCGGTCATGGGCGGGCCTCGGGCGGACCCGCGAGATGTAGCCGCGCGCGGGCCGAATTGAAACATATCCCGCCTCTGCGACACATGGCCGTGAGAGGCTGTAGCAAGCCTTGCCCGTCCCGCAGCCCCTCCCATCTGCGTGATAACATCAGGAAGGGAACGCGAGACATGCCCAACCTCAAGAAGATCCTGCTCGTCGACGACGACGAAGACCTGCGCGAGGCGCTGTCGGAACAACTCGTGATGACCGAGGATTTCGACGTGTTCGAGGCGGGCGATGGCCACGAGGCCATGACGAAGGTGAAGGAGGGCTTTTTCGACCTCGTCATCCTCGATGTGGGCCTGCCAGACACCGACGGGCGCGAGTTATGCCGGGTGATGCGCAAGCAGGGGGTGAAGTGCCCCATCCTCATCCTTACAGGCCACGACAGCGATGCCGACACGATTCTCGGCCTCGATGCTGGCGCGAACGACTACGTCACCAAGCCCTTCAAGTTTCCCGTCCTGCTCGCGCGAATCCGGGCGCAGTTGCGCCAGCACGAACAGAGCGAGGACGCGGTATTCCAGCTCGGGCCCTATACGTTCAAGCCGTCGATGAAGCTTCTGATCGACGAGAACGAGCGCAAGATCCGTCTGACCGAGAAGGAGACGAACATCCTCAAGTTCCTCTACAGGGCGACGGAAGGGGTGGTGGCGCGCGACGTTCTGCTGCACGAGGTCTGGGGCTACAATGCCGGCGTGACGACCCATACGCTCGAGACGCACATCTACCGCCTGCGGCAGAAGATCGAACCCGACCCCTCGAACGCCCGCCTGCTGGTGACCGAGAGCGGGGGCTACCGGCTGGTGGCCTGAAGCGGCGCATCCCCTGCCGGACCTGCGACATCGCGTGGTGATCTGGATCAATTCTAGATTAACCGGTCCGGGTTACGTTCAGGACATCGGATCCCCTCGCCGCGCCGGGGCAATGGTGCGGCACCCTCCCTGTTGGACTGGGCCGGGGCCTCGTGCCCCGGCCATTTTCTTGTCACGCGCGTCGCTTGCCCGCGCCCATGGACGGCCGGCCTTTTGTTGACGCGGGCGGGCCGAGGGGCGATATACGCGGCCTGACCGCTCCCCCCCATCCCGGAAGCCCCAAGATGTCCGATCTCCGCGACGCCGCGCTCTCGTCCAAGGCCTGGCCCTTCGAGGTGGCCCGTGCCGTCGCCAGGCGCTACGAGGCCGGCCCGCCCGAGAAGGGGCACGTCCTGTTCGAGACGGGCTACGGCCCCTCCGGCCTGCCGCACATCGGCACGTTCGGCGAGGTGCTGCGCACGACGATGGTGCGCCGGGCCTTCGAGACGATCAGCGACATCCCCACCCGGCTGATCTGCTTTTCCGACGACCTCGACGGGATGCGGAAGATCCCCGACACCGTGCCGGACCCGGGCGCGCTGCGCGAGCACCTGCAGAAGCCGCTGACCTCCGTGCCCGACCCGTTCGGCACGCACGAGAGCTTCGGCCACCACAACAACGCGATGCTCCGGCGTTTTCTCGACACGTTCGGCTTCGAGTACGAGTTCATCTCGGCGACCGAGTTCTATCGCTTGGGCGCCTTCGACGAGGTGCTGCTGCGCGCCGCCCAGCGCTATGACGACCTGATGGCCGTGATGCTCAAGACGCTGCGAGACGAGCGGCGGCAGACCTACTCGATCTTCCTGCCGATCCATCCCGAGACGGGCCGGGTGCTCTACGTGCCGATGAAGCAGGTGGACGGGCGCGAGGGCACTGTCACCTTCGACGACGAGGACGGACGGGAATGGACGCTGCCCGTTACCGGCGGCAACGTGAAGCTGCAGTGGAAGCCCGATTTCGGCGCGCGCTGGGCGGCGCTCGGCGTCGATTTCGAGATGTATGGCAAGGACCACTCGACCAACACGCCGGTCTACGACCGGATCTGCGAGATCCTCGGCGCGCGGGCGCCCGAGCACTACACCTACGAGCTGTTCCTCGACGAGAACGCCGAGAAGATCTCCAAGTCGAAGGGCAACGGGCTTACCATCGACGAATGGCTGGCCTACGCGCCGACCGAGTCGCTGTCCTACTTCATGTTCGGCAAGCCCAAGACGGCCAAGCGGCTCTATTTCGACGTGATCCCCAAGGCGGTCGACGAGTATCACCAGCAGCTTCAGGCCTTCCCGAAGCAGGATCTGGCGCAGCAGCTCGCCAACCCCGTCTGGCACATCCACGAGGGGCACCCGCCGGTCTCGGACATGGTGGTGAGCTTCGCGATGCTGCTCAACCTCGCCTCGGTCGCCCATGCCGACGACAAGGACGCGCTGTGGGGCTTCATCCGCCGCTACGCCCCCGACGCATCGCCCGAAACCCACCCTCAGCTCGACGCGGCGGCGGCCGGCGCGGTGCGCTACTACGCCGATTTCGTGAAGCCGGCGAAGGTGTTCCGCGAGGCCACCGAGCAGGAGGCGGCGGCGATGCGCGACCTGGCCGAGCGGCTGCGCGCGCACCGGGGCGAGACCGACGCCGAGGCGCTGCAATCGGTGGTGTTCGCGGTCGGGCGCGAACACGGCTTCGAGCCGCTGCGCGACTGGTTCCGTGCCCTCTACGAGGTGCTGCTGGGCGCCAGCCAGGGCCCGCGCTTCGGGGGCTTCGTCGCGCTCTACGGCGTCGACGAGACCGTGCGCCTGATCGAGGACGGGCTGGCGGGGCGGCTGGCGGCCTGATCGCGCCGCGCCGCGCCCCCGGGGCGCCGACGTCGACGCCCCGCTCGTGACTCCACCCCGCCTTTCGATGGCCCCATTGGCCGGCCACGTCGGTCGGGCTTGTATGGTTAATCGAGAGTTGAAATGGGTGCGATCATCCTCCGGCCGGTTTGGGCCGCAGTGGCCGTTGCAGCATGCGCGGTCGCTTCTGCGGCGCAGGCGGCGACGGTCGCCAACGGCGGCTTCGAGGCGCCCGACCTGGGCGGCGACACGGTCTTTTCGTTCATAACGGCCGGCTCGGTGCCGGGCTGGGGCTCGTCGGCGGCGGATATCGAGATCTGGGCCAACGGCTTCAACGGCGTTACCTCCTACGAGGGCACACAACATGCCGAGATCAACGCCCGCGCCGCCGGAACACTGTTCCAGGATGTCGCCGGCATCGCGGCGGGCGCGACGCTGACCTTCGGCTTCGCGCACCGCGCCCGGAGCGGCACCGACGTGCTGCGCTTTTCCATGATCGACCTCGGCGGCGACGGCGGGCTTGGCGGTGGCGACGACACGACGCTGTTCTCCGAAGAGTTCTCGGCCACCACGGCGAGCTGGGTTCTCAATACCGGGTCGACCTTCGCACCCGTCACGGCGCTGGGCGGCCCGGTGCGGCTGTCTTTCGCGGCGATCTCGACCGGCAGCGGCAACGCGTCGATCGGCAACTTTCTCGACGCGGTGACCCTGACGGCCGAGGTGCCCCCCGCGGTGCCGGTGCCTGCCGGCGTGCCGTTGCTCGTTTCGGGCCTCGCGGCCCTTGCCCTGCTCCGCCGCCGCCGCGCGCGCGGCTGAGACAGGCTCAGTCGGCGCGCGACGTCTTCGCCGCTCTCCCGGCCGCCTTGCGCCATGCCTTCCACTTCGCCGCCCAGTCGGCGGCGAGATCTTCGGCTCGGGGCGAAAAGAGACGCTTGCCGAGGGCGAAGGCCTCGCGTTCCAGCGCCGCGATGCGGTCGGTGGCGAGCGCCGATAGTTCCTCGCGGCGCGCGGGGTCGAGCCCCGACGCCTCGGGGCCGCCGAGATGGGCGCGGTAGACGTCGAGGTCGTGGATGTCGCCGAGGAGTTCGCCGAGGTCGCCCGCTGCCTGCGCCTGCACCTTGAGCGCGTCCGGGTCGATCGGGGACAGCAGGCGGGCCTGGTACCAGTGGTCCTTCACCCGCTTGCGCCAGTCATGCAGGTGCTCGATGTCGTCCTGCTTGCGCGCGGCCTTGAGCGCCTTGCGCGCACGGGTCCAGGTGCGGGCGAGCCCCGCCTCGAGCGCGGGCTTGTCCTTGCCCTCGAGCCGCCAGCCGCCAGCGCGTTCGGCGATCGCGCGCATCTCGGCCATGTAGGTGGACAGCGCCGCCTCCGGGTCGGCCTCGGCGGCGACTCGGTTACGGGCGCGGGTGAGGTGGGCGCGGACAGCGGCGTAGCGCCGACGGTCGGCCCCCGTCGCCGCCATCAACGAGTCGTGGGTGGCGATCATCACGTCGCGGTCGCGCAGGGCGGAGAGGCCACGCGACGCCTCGCGCAGATGCGCCGCCTCGGCGGCGTAGTCGGGGAAGGCGGGGCGCACCAGCCGGAGCAGGCCGCGCAGCCGCTTCGTCCGCTTGCGCGCCTGGTGGATCTTGCGCTGGGGCGGGAGGCTCGCGTCGGCAAGTTCCGCCTCGGCGCGCGCCACCTCCTCGACCGCGATGCGGCGCATGCCGGCGGCGAGATCCGCGTCGCCCTCCTCGAAGCGAAAGCCCATCGTCCCTCCTCGCGCTTGTCGCGGGCGCCGGTCGCCCCACCTTCCGACGCTAACGGCTGCTGAACGCGCCACCAAGACGGAGGGACCGATGGACAGGGAGACGTTTCGCCGCCCTTTGCGGGGGTGGCTCCGGGCGCTGGCGGCCGCTCTCGCGCTGGGGCTGGCCGCGCCGGCCGCGGCGCAGAGCGACCCGCGCGAGGTGATCGGCGCCCAGATCGACCGGTTCCTCGCCGACGATTTCGCCGGCGCCTTCGCCTATGCCGCGCCGGGCATCCAGCGCCTCTTCGGCACACCGGAGAATTTCGGGCGCATGGTGCAGCAAGGCTACCCGATGGTCTGGCGCCCGGCCGAGGTGACCTATGGCGCGGCCGAGGAGCGGGGCGCGCGCGTCATGCAGCGGGTCACGATCACCGACGAGGCGGGGCGCGTGCACACCCTGCTCTACGAGATGGTGCCCGACGGCGAGAGCTGGCGCATCGGCGGCGTGCGCATCCTCGCTGCCCCCGACGTGGGCGTGTGAGGCGGCCATGCGCGTGATCGCGGCGCTCGAGCCCGAAGTCGTGCAGGACTATCCGCGCCCGCCGGCGCTGGAGCGCGTGGCGCTGCGCCTGCGCGTGGTGCTGGGAGGGGAGACGGTAGCCGACAGCACCCGAGGCTGGCGGGTCTGCGAGACGCACCACGCGCCGACCTACTACGTTCCGGCCGAGGACGTGACGCCCGGCGCGCTGACGCCCGCCCAGGGGTCGAGCTTCTGCGAGTGGAAGGGTCGCGCGGCGTATTGGGACGTGACGGCCGGCGGCCTCACGCGGCCCCGCGCGGCGTGGTCCTACCCCGCCCCGACCGGCGGCTTCGCGCCCATCGCGGGCCATCTCGCCTTCTACCCCGGCCAGATGGATGAATGCTGGGTGGGCGAGACGCGGGTGACGCCGCAACCGGGCGATTTCTACGGCGGCTGGGTGACGCCGAACCTCGAAGGCACGGTCAAGGGCGGCCCCGGCACCCGGTGGTGGTAGTGCACCGGTGCGGCGTCAGCCGAGCCCGGCCTTCCGGCCGATCCGCTCTGCCGCGGAGATGAGCGCCGCGAGGACGGGCGAATGCGGCTCGCGCGGCTCTGCGACAAGGCCCATCAGGTGCGCGGCATCGGGCTCCACGACCGGCAGCGCGACGAGCCGCCCGTCGCCGGCAAAGAGCTCGGCCGTCGCGTGGGGCAGGATCGTATCCCACCCGCCGGCCCTGACATGGGCGGCCAGCACCAGCACCGAGTTGGAGGCGAGGCGCGGCGCGGCCTCGGCACCGGCATCGGCCATGTGCTGGTTGAGGATGCGCCGGTTCTGCATGTCGGGGGTAAGCAGGCAGAGCGGCCGCGACGCCGCCTCGGCCCAGGTGATGCCATCGCGCCCGGCGATGTCCGAGCCGGCATGGGTCAGAAGCAGGTAGCGCTCCTCGTAGAGCGGCACGCGGGTGAGGCGGCCGAGCGGTTCGTTGTCGAGATATGTGATGCCGGCATCGGCCTCGAGCCCGTCGATCATAGCGCGGATCTCAGCCGAAGTGCGCGAATAGACTGTCACCTGCAGACCCGCGTGCCGGTCGAGCAGGGGCCGCGTCAGCCGGTCGACCATCGCGAGAGCGGTCGGCACCACGGCGAGGCGCAGGTTGCCCGACAGGCCCTCGCGGGTGGCGCGCAGCTCGGCCTTCATGGTGCGTGCGTCGCCGACGATCCGCTGCGCCCAGTCGAGCGCGCGGGCGCCCTCGGGCGTCAGCCCCTGGAAGCGCGAGCCGCGGCGGACGAGCTGCACGCCCAGCGACTCCTCCAGCTGCTTGATCGCGGCCGAGAGGGTGGGCTGGGTGACGCCGCAGCGCTCGGCGGCCCTTCCGAAATGGCGCTCGTTGGCGAGCGCCACGAACATCTCGAGCTTGTCGATCATGGCGCCCGCGCCCTCACGCGCTCTGGCGCACGACCAGCGGCGCGGCGAAGCGATGCTCGACGAGGTTGGCGCCGGCAGGCTCGCCCGCCCTCCCGATCCGGTCAACCACGGCGAACAGGCGCGGCACCGTCGCCCCCGCCTCGCCCAGCGGGCAGAGCACCCCGTGCCAAGTGTCGCGCGCGATGTTCACCCCCTGGTCGCCCCGGGCGAGGAAGGCACGCAGGCCCTCGGGCCCGCGCGGCCCGTCGCCCGCCACCACTACCAGCCACCCGCCCCCCGACATCGGCAGAAAGCATTGCGAACCGAGCGGGTGCCGTTCGACCAACGGCACGGCGACGGGCCACGCCCGTGGCTCGGCCGCGAAGAGCGAGACGCCCGCCCGCCCCTCGGCGATGTCGAGCGCGGCGAGATCGGAGTAACGCCGGCATCGCCCCTCGTTGATGAGCACATGCGCCCCTGTCGCCTCGAGCACCTCGCCGAAGGGGGCGAAGACCTCTGCCGTCAGCGGCTCGGCCACGAGAGCGGCGAGCTCGGGCGCCGCCCTCATGGCCGCGCGAGGCCCGGGTGGCGATTGCAATCCTTGTAGAGCATGTAGCGGAACGGCTCGGTGCCCGTGGCGATGCAGGCCTGCGGGCAGAAGGCGCGCAGCCACAGGAAGTCGCCCGGCCCGACCTCGACCCAGTCGCGGTTGAGCAGGTAGCGCGCGGTGCCCTGCAGCACGAACAGCCCGTGCTCCATCACGTGTGTCTCGGCGAAGGGGATGCGCCCGCCCGGCGCGAAGTTGACGATGTTCACGTGCGCGTCGTGGGTCAGGTCGAATGGGTCGACGAAGCGCTGCGTGGCCCAGATGCCCTCGCAGTTCTCCATCGGCACCGCCTCGACCTCGGTCTCGTGCTTCACGAAGGCCTCGGGCCGCGGCAGGCCGGGCGCGCGCTGGTAGCGCTTCCGGATCCAGTGGACGCCCGCCATCTCGCCGTCGGTGTTCCACAGCGTCCAGACAGCGCTGGGCGGGATGTAGGCGTAGCTTCCCGGCTCGAGGTCGATCTGCGCGCGCCCCAGCGTCAGCCGCGGTCGCCCGTGCGTCACGAAGAGCCACGCCTCGGCCTCGACGTCCGGCTCGGGATCGGCGCTGCCGCCCTCGGGCTGCAGCTCCAGCGCGTACCAGGCGAAGGTCTCGGCGAAGCCCGAGAGCGGGCGCGCGAGAATCCAGGCGCGGGCGTTCTCCCAGCCGGGCAGGAACGACGTGACGATATCGGTCTGCACGTCGGCGGGGATGACCGCGTAGGCCTCGGTAAAGATGGCGCGGCCCAGCGGCTCGGCACCCTGCGCGGGAAGGCCGGCGCGGGGAAAGGCGTAGGTGACGGGCGTCGTCGTGTTGTCGAGTCTCACAGCGTGTCGTCCAGCCGGAGCCGTGCGATGCGTTCGACCTGGGCGCACGCCTCGGCGAATTCGGTGGCGCTGTCGTTTCCGAGGCGCCGCGCGAAGGCGGCCAGGATCGAGGGCTTGTCGTGATCGCGCACGGCGATGATGAAGGGAAAGCCGTGCTTCTCCATATAGGCTTCGTTGAGCGACGTGAAGCGGGCGCGCTCGTCATCGGTCAGCGCGTCGAGGCCGGCGCTGGCCTGTTCGGCGGCCGAGTCCGCGGTCAGCCGCCTGGCAGCCGCGAGCTTGCCGGCAAGATCGGGATGGGCGCGGAGCACCTCGCGCCGCCTTTCCTCCGGCGCGGTGCGAAAGACGCGCGCGAGCGCGTTGTGCAGACCGGCCGGCGTGTCGTGGGCGGGGCCGAGTTCGAGCCCCCAGGCCCCCTCGGCGATCCACGGCGAGTGCTCGAACACCCCGCCGAACAGCTCGACGAAGCGGGCCTTGTCCATCTCCGAGGGGCGCTCGCGGGGGCGCGGCGGGTGATACGCCGCCCAGTGCTCGGCAATGTCGATCCGGCGGGCGAACCACACGCCCTCGTGCTGCAAGGCATGGTCGAGAAAGCGGGCGAGCGCCGCCGCCCGGCCCGGCCGCCCCGCGAGGCGGCAATGCAGGCCGATCGACATCATCTTTGGCGCGCCCGCCTGCCCCTCGGCGTAGAGGGTATCGAAGCTGTCGCGCAGGTAGGCCTCGAACTGGTCGCCCGAGTTGAAGCCCTGCGCCGTGGCAAAGCGCATGTCGTTGGCATCGAGCGTGTAGGGCACGATCAGCTGGTCGCGCCCGCCGGTGCGCAGCCAGTAGGGCAGGTCGTCGGCATAGGAGTCGGCCACGTAGTCCATCCCCGCCTCGGCGGCCAGGCGCACCGTGTTCATCGAGCAGCGGCCGGTGTACCAGCCGCGCGGCCGGGCGCCCGTCACCTCGACGTGCAGGCGGATCGCCGCGTCGATCTGGGCGCGTTCCTCGCCTTCGCCGAGTCCGGCGTGCTCGATCCATTTCAGCCCGTGGCTCGCGATCTCCCACTCCGCCTCCTGCATGGCGGCCACCTGTTCGGGGCTGCGCGCCAGCGCCGTGGCCACGCCGAAGACGGTGGCGGGGATGCCCCGCGCGCCGAGTATCCGGTGCAGCCGCCAGAAGCCGGCGCGCGCACCGTATTCGTAGATCGACTCCATGTTCCAGTGCCGCTGGCCGGGCCAGGCGGCAGCGCCCACGATCTCCGACAGGAAGGCCTCGGACGCCGGGTCGCCGTGCAGCAGGCAGTTCTCGCCGCCTTCCTCGTAGTTGACCACGATCTGCACGGCGATCCTGGCGCCGCCGGGCCAGCGCCGGTCGGGCCAGCGCGGGTCGGGCGGCATGGCCCCGTAGCCGATCATGTCGCGCGGATAGCGGTGCACGCCGCTGCCTCCCTCTCGCCCTGCGGTGATCTGCCCGCTAATCTTCCGCGCCGCGCGCGCCGAAGGCAAGGCCGCCACGCCTCCACCCGCGCCGACGGCAGCCCGCGGGCGATCCGCTCCCGAGCCGTCCTCGCCTGCCGGGGCATGGCCCGGCAGGCGGTGCGGCCGGCAGGGGCCGAAACTGGCGAGGATGGCCAGGGCGGGCCCGCGCGCATCCGCTCGGGTGAGTCCGAGCCCCTCGCGTCGCTCACCATCCCACGGCGCGCGCGGACCCGGCGCGCCGAGCGCCCGCGCGCGGGCGCCGGGCCCAACGGAGCGAGCGGCCGCATGGCCGCGAGCGGAGGCGGGAGCGCCCCCGGCCGGTCGGCACCTGACGGTCAGTCGTCGGGCGACGTCACCGTCAGGCCGAGCACGCGCCACGACTGCATCCCGCCCCGGTAGTACGAGATGCGCTCGGCCGGGTAGCCGGCGTCGATCATCCAGCGGATCGCCGTGGGCGACTGCCCGCACCACAGCCCGTTGCAGAACAGCGCGATCCGCGTCGCCCCGGTGCAATCCCACTCGTCGAAGCCGATCTCGCAGCCGAGCTCGGCCATGCGCTCCACCGCCTCGAGGTAGGGCATGTTGACCGCACCGGGGATCGTGCCGCCCTCGAACCAGTCGCGCGTCCGGCTGTCGATCACCACGACGTCGGGATCCTGTAGCGCCGCGATCAGCTCCAGCTCCCCGATCGTCTTCACGCCCGGCGCGGGCTCGATCGGCTGAATGCAGAAGGGCGGGCATTCGCGCGAGGTGCGCGCCCATTCGCCCGTCACCTCGTGGGCCGGGTCCTGGATGCGCTCGATGACCACCGGCCCCTGGGGCGTATCGACCGTGACCGATGGCAGGTCGGGCGCGAGTCCCACCGGCCGGTCCTCGGCAAAGGCCGCCCCCGTCAGCGCGAAGGCAGCCAGCGCCGCCGCTCCGATCGTCCGTCTCATTCCTGCCCTCCCTCGTAGGTCGCCATCACCTCGTACATCACCGGCTCGAAACGCGAGCAGAGCGCGGCGAAGCGGCGGTTGTATTCGCGCATCTCGTCGGAGCGCAGCATCGCCTGGAAATCGTCGCGCCTCGCCCAGATCGAGTAGTTGGCGATCCGCGTCTGCGCGTCGTTCATGTGCAGCCCCGCCCCCATGAAGCCGGGCTGGCGCGAGATGAAGCCGTCATAGGCGGCGCGCAGCTCGTCCATCAGGTCCTGCGCGGTGCCGGGCGTCATCTCGAACGTGGTGATCACGGTCTGGCCCGGCGCGTCCTTCTCGATCCTCGGCATCGGCTCCTCCCTCGATGTGCGCAGCCACAGCGTAGCACGCCCCGGCGCGGGGCGCGAAAAGGCGGCGCGTCGCGGGGGAGCGTGCGCGCTTCAGCGCAGCACGTGCACCGCGCAGGGCGCGTGGCGGACGACCTGCGCCGCCGTCGAGCCGATCAGAAGGTCGGCCATGCCGGGGCGGTGCGAGGCGATCACGATGCAGTCGACGCGATGCTCGGTCGCCCAGTCGACGATCGACCGCCCGGCATGACCCGAGATCACCTCGACCCGTGCGCCCGGCACCCCGTCGGCCAGGGTGGCCAGCGCCTCGGCGATGCGACGGTGCGCCTGATCGAAATGATCGCGCGGCAGGTAGGCGGCGGCATAGGGCGGGATCTGCTCGATCACGTGCAACAGCGTAATGTCGGCGCCACCCTCGGCCAGCCCCTGGGCGATGTCGATCGCCTCCTGCGCGTTGCGGTCGGGCTCGAACGAGACGGGCACCAGAATGTTGTCGTACATCGATCCTCCTGTCCCGCCTGCTACGGCGATGCGGGCGCGCGCGACACGACTACGCCGGGAAAGGCGGCCGCAGGTCAAGATGTGGCCGTGTCGCGCTCCGCACAGCGCGAGGGCCGGCACATCCCCGGATCGCTCGCCGGGGTTCAGCCGTGCTTGCCGATCTCCCAGCCCGACTGGCGCACGAGGCGCGTCTCGGCGGTCTGGCGCGGCAGGTCCTCGAGCGCCGAGCCCATCGAGTCGTTCCATCGGTTGAGCCAGCCGAAGAGCGCGACGACCCCCATGATCTCGACGATGTCCTCCGGCGCCCAGTGGGCGCGCAGGCGGGCGCCGACCTCGGAAGTCACGGCGTTGGGCACCTCGGTCGCGGCCTGCGCGAAGGCGAGCGCGGCGCGTTCGGCGTCGGTGAAGTGCGGGCTCGTCTCGTAGCTCCAGACCGTCTCCATCCGCGCCTCGCTCGCACCGAAGCGCTCCGAGGCCAGCATCATGTGCGCCTGGCAGTAGCGGCACCCCGACGCGAACGAAGAGATGTAGCCCAAGAGCCTCTTGAACTCGGGCGTGACCGCCCCTTGCTCGGCCATCACCGCCCGGTTCAGCGCGGTGAAGGCGCGGGCGATCTCGGGGCGGTGAGCCATCGTGCGCACGCTCGCCGGGATCACCCCGAGCGGCCCCTTGAAGAACTGCATCTCGTCGCGGAGCTCGGGCTCGAGCGCCTCTTCCTCCAGCGGTTCGACCAGCGGCATCGCGCCCTCCCTTGCGTGGACTGCCTGCAGGGCTACCCTGCGCGCGGTTGCAGGAGGGCACAAGATGGCCGAGGCGCCCGAGAAGAAGATCGACCCGATCCGTGAGACCGACGACGAGGCGCGGGCGCTGGCCCGGGCGCTGATCGACGGGGCACGGTTCGGCGCGCTGGGCGTGCGCGACCCCGAGACGGGCGCGCCGATGGTCAGCCGTGTCGCCGTGGGCACGACGGAAGAGGGCGCGCCGGTCACGCTGGTCTCGGACCTGTCGCACCACACCAAGGCGCTCAAGGCCGATCCGGTCTGCTCGCTGCTCGTGGGCGAGCCGGGGCCGAAGGGCGACCCGCTGACCCATCCGCGGATCACCCTGCAATGCCGGGCGCGCTTCCTGCGCCACGGCGAGGCGGGGCATGGCCCCCTGCGCGCGCACTACCTCTCCCAGCACCCCAAGGCGCAACTCTACATCGATTTCGCCGATTTCTCCTTCGCCGTGCTCGATGTGGCAGAGGCGCATCTCAACGGCGGCTTCGGCAAGGCCTATCGGCTGGGTCCGGGGGATCTGGGGCTCTAGCGGGCGCTCGTCGTCCCTTGTCCAGTCGCAGGGAGTATCGCTCCGCCAGGCGTATCGCCGGGTCGCGGTCGGGCACTGCTCTTCCCGCTTCTGCGCTGCCCTACTCCCCCTCTGGCGGCTTCGGGCGCTCGGCCTCTTCGTCCTCGCCCTCGTCGGTGGGGATGGCGTAGGCGCCGGTCAGCCAGCGGCCGAGATCGACGTCGGCGCAGCGCCGCGAGCAGAAGGGGCGGTAATCGGGGTGGGAGGGCCTGCGGCAGATCGGGCAGGTCATCGGGCGGCCTCGATCAGGGCGGCGTCGAGCGGCGCGCGCTCGCGCTTGCGTTGCAGCTCGAGATGGCCGAGCGGCGTCCAGCCGACCAGCGCCGTCTCGACCGGGCACGCCTTGAGCGCAGCCCTGGTCACCTGCTCGGCCTGCTTGCGGTCCTTCTTCATCAACGGCGCGAGGTCTACCACCACCTGCCCGCCGAGGCCGCGCAGGCGCAAGGCGCGCGGCAGCGCACGCAAGGCGGCGAGATTGGCCTTGAGCGCGGCGGCGGGCGAGGCATCGGCGCCCGTGTTGACGTCGACCGCCACCAGCGCGCGCGTGGGCTCGACAGACATGAAGCCGCCACCCTGCAGCGGAACCTCCGGAGAGGCGAGCGCGGCGATCTCTTCCAGCAGCCCGCGATCGGCGAGGCAGCCGGCGGCGGTGTCGATCTCGTCGGGGCGGCCCCAGTCGCGCCAGGCGAGGTGGTGGGCGTCGGGCGCCTCGGTCAGCCATTGGGGGTCGACCGCCGCGTCACCCGTCACCGCCTCTGCCAGCGCGCGCATGTCGGCGATGTCGGCCAGCACCTCGCCCTCCGCCTCGTGCTCGGCCTCGGAGCGCAGGATCAGACCCATCGCGCTGCCGTCCATCGCATCCTCCGCCAGCGTGCGCAGCCGCGCGCGCGCTTCCTCGTCGCGGATGCTGCGCGAGACGTTGAGGCCGGGCGCACCCGGCGTGACGATGGCGAAGCGCGACTTGAACAGCAGCTTGCGGGTCACGGGCAGCGCCTTGCCCGGTTCGGGCCGGCCGGTGACCTGGACGAGCACCGGCTCGCCCGGCGGCAGCGGCTTTTCCCCCCGCAGATAGCCGCGGGCGCCGTCCGGCAGGCGCACGAACAGCCCGCCCATCCCCTTGGCCGCCCGCTCGGGCAAGGCGCGGGCGATGGCGCCGGGGCCGGGGGGCGCGCCCTCTGGCGGGTCGAACAGCAGGTCGTCGAGCCGCCCGTCGGAGAGCAGCGCCGCCACCCGCCGCCCCGCGAGCGTGTCGAGCAGCACCGAGCACCCCTTCATTCCGCCGCCTCGTAGAGGGGGTAGCCCGCGCCGCGCAAGAGGCCCGCCGTCTCGGTCAGCGGCAGGCCCACGACGGCGGGGTACGAACCACGGATCCACGGCACGAAGGCGCCCGCCGGCCCCTGGATCGAATAGCCGCCAGCCTTGCCGTGCCAGTCGCCGGTGGCGAGGTAGGCGGCGATCTCGGCCTCGGAGAGCGGCTTCATCCGCACCACCGTCTCGGCGTCGCGCTCCCACAGCCGCGCGCCGAGGCGCACCGCCACGGCGGTGTAGACGCGGTGCCGCCGGCCCGACAGCAGCCGCAGGAAGCGTGCGGCCTCCTCTTCGCCCTCGGGCTTGCCGAGGATGCGGCGGCCGAGCGCCACGGTCGTATCGGCGGCGAGCACGATGTCGCCGTCTCCGGCTTCGACCGCCTGCACTTTTTCACGGGCCATGCGGGCGCAGTAGGGGCGCGGCAGCTCGCCCCTGCGCGGCGTCTCGTCGATATCGGGGGGACGGACGGCATCGGGTGCGACGCCGATCTGCGCGAGCAGATCGAGCCGGCGCGGACTGCCCGAGCCGAGAACGAGGCGGGGTCGCACCGCCTTACTTGAAGCGATAGTTGATGCGTCCCTTGGTGAGGTCGTAGGGCGTCATCTCTACCTGCACGCGGTCGCCCGCGAGCACGCGAATGCGGTTCTTCCGCATCTTTCCTGCCGTATGCGCGATGATCTCATGGCCATTTTCCAGCTCGACCCGGAACGTCGCGTTGGGCAGGAGTTCCTTCACGACGCCAGGAAATTCGAGCGTGTCTTCCTTGGCCATGGTCACTCCTTCGTCCACTACGTCTTGCGCCGCGCGCGGCCCTGCCGCGGCGGCGTGGTCGGTAGATGCGCCCGAACCGGGCGCAAATCAAGGGCGAAGTTGCGTGCCGCGCTACCGGGCGGGCCGCACCGTGGCGTGGGGCGCGCGGGCCTCGGCCTCGGCCATATGGGCGCGGGGGGCGACCGCGCCCTCCGCGCGGGTGGCCGACAGTGCCCCCGCGGGCAGGTCGGCCACGACCCAGCCGGGCGCATCCCTCTCGCCCAGCGCGAGCGCCCCGTCGTCGGGAAAGCCCAGGTCGGGCGGGCCGAAGATGCCGGCGGCGCCGGTATTGGCGTCGACGATCTCGCACTGCCGCACGGCGCCGGTCAGCGGCGCGTGCACCGTCACGCACTGGCCCTCGAGCGCACGGGCGCGGGCGGCCGCACGCACGCGGGCGTCTCCCGCCGGCGCCTCGGTGCAGGAGGGGATCAGCAGGATGTCGGGCGCGAGCGCGCGGGCGAGCGGCGGAAACTCCGAGTCATAGCAGACGAGCGTCGCGAGGCGGCCCACGCCCGTGTCCAGCGCGGCGAGGGGCGCGCCGGCGGCGAGGGGCGTCTCGGCACGCTCCCAGGGGGTGAGGACCTGCTTGTCCTGCGCGATCACCTGCCCGTCGGGGCGGCAGAGGAAGGCGCGGTTGACCAGCCTGCCGTGGGCGCGGGCGGGCAGGCTGCCGGCGAGCAGGGTCAGCCTGTAATCGTGGGCGAGCGTGGCGCAGAGCGCGGCGTATCGGCCCGCCGCGGCGGCCGAAGCCTCGCACCAGCCGGCGGTCGTCGTCTCGCGCGAGAGCGCGAAGGCGGCCTCGAGCCCGGCATATTCCGGCAGCACGGCGATCCCGGCGCCCTCGGCCGCGGCTTCGGCAACCCATCGGTCCAGCTTGCTTTCCAGTACATCCCACCCCGACAGCGCCTCGATCGGATAGCAGGCAGCAGCGAGGCGCACGGGGCGGGGGGGCAGCATGGCGGTCACAGCGCGCGCATCCACAATTGCAGCGGCTTCTCGGTCTCGTTCGCGTCGCCGAGGTCGCGCCAGGAAAAGCGCGCGACGCCCCCCTCGACGGGCGCATAGCCGCGCTTGCGCCAGAAGCCGTCGAGCGGGCGATAGCCCGCGGGCCGGGCGGGGTGATCGGACGGGCGGATTACCGCGCAGAAGGCCGCGTGGCCACGGCCCAGCGCGCGCCCCTCCGCTTCGCGCAGGTCGAAGAATCGGTGGCCGAGGCCATGGCCGCGATACTCGGGCAAGAGCACGCTCTCGGCGCAGTAATAGACCGTCTCGGGCGCGATGCCGGCCGCGGCGAGGGGCGCGGCGAAATCGTCCTCGTGCTCTTCCATCGGGCTCGCGGTTGCAGCGCCCACGAGCCGCGCGCCGTCGAAGGCGGCGGCGACGAAGGGGCGGGGCGTGGCGGCGAACCGGCCGAGATAGCCGCGCTCGTAGTCCATGTCGCCATCGTAGAGATACGGGAAGGCGCGGAACACCTCGATCCGCAGCCGCGCAAGATCGTCGAGCACCGCGTCGAGCCCCTCCTTCCGGATCGGCCTGACCTCGATCATGCTCGCTCCTCCCGATTCCCGGCCGCGCCCGCCGGCGCCTTTGCGCCTTGCTGGCCCGCGACCCGGCGCGGGTCAAGACCGGCCGCTGTCGGCGGTAAAAGATTGCATATCGGGCGCCACTGGCGGTACCTGCGCGGCGGCAACGCAGCGTCGCCACAACGACAAGGGGCGGGGAGGAAGGCCGCTACTGCGCAATGCCCCCGCGTGCCCCAACAGGAGGAGCAAGATGAAGATCACCACCATCACCGCCGCCGCCGTCGCCATGGCGACCGCCGGCGCGGCCTTCGCGCAGGACCGCGAAGGCTGGCCCGAGAGCTTCACCGTCGGCACGGCGAGCCAGGGCGGCACCTACTTCGCCTATGGCTCGGGCTGGGCGAACCTCGTGGCCGACGAGCTGGGCCTGTCGGGCGGCGGCGAAGTCACCGGCGGGCCAATGCAGAACATGGCGCTCGTGCACACCGGCGAGGCGCAGTTCGGCATGACGACGATGGGCCCCGCGGCCGAGAGCCTGCAAGGCACCAACCCGATCGCGCCCGGCGTGCAGATGACGAACGCCTGCGCGATGTTCCCGATGTACCAGACGCCGTTCTCGATCACGACGCTGGCCTCGTCGGGCATCGAGAGCATCTCCGACATCCCCGACGGCGCGCGGATCGGCTACGGCCCGGCCGGCTCGACCTCCGACACCTACTTCCCCCGGATGATGGAAGAGCTCGGCGTCGACTTCGAGCGCCGCAACGGCGGCTGGTCGGATCTCGGCAGCCAGCTGCAGGACGGTCTGCTCGACGTGATCGCCTTCGCCGCGGGCGTGCCGGTGCCGGCGGTGAGCCAGCTCGAGGTGCAGACCGACATCAACATCATCGAGTTCACCGAGGAGGAGCGGGCGCAGATCCTGGAGGCGTTCCCGGTATCTGAGTTCGAGATCGCGGCCGATACCTACCAGACGCTGGAAGCACCGGCGCCATCGCCGGCACGGCGCTGATCCTCGAGCTGACGCGCCGGGTGGCCGGCCTGGCGCTGGTGATCATCACCGGCATCTTCCTCGCCTACGTATTCACCGCGCATCTGCTGCCCGGCATCCTCGCGGTGCAGAACCCGTATTCGTGGCAGCGCTTCTTCGGACACGTCTATTCCGACGCGGGCATCCTTGGCCCGACGACGGCGGTGTCGTCGACCTACATCATCCTCTTCATCATCTTCGCCGCCTTCCTGCAGGCCTCCAAGGTGGGCGACTACTTCGTCAACTTCGCCTTCGCCGCCGCCGGGCGGGCACGCGGCGGGCCGGCGAAGGTGGCGATCTTCGCCTCCGGGCTGATGGGCATGATCAACGGCACCTCGGCGGGCAACGTGGTGGCGACAGGCTCGCTGACGATCCCGCTGATGAAGAAGGTCGGCTACCGCAAGCAGACGGCCGGCGCGGTCGAGGCCGCGGCGAGCACCGGCGGGCAGATCATGCCGCCCATCATGGGCGCCGGCGCGTTCATCATGGCCGAAATCACCGGCATACCCTACCAGGAGATCGCCATCGCCGCGATCATTCCGGCGGTGCTCTACTTCGTCTCGGTCTACTTCATGGTCGACTTCGAGGCGGCCAAGCTCGGCATGCGGGGGATGCGCGACGACGAGATCCCCAAGCTCGGCCGGATGCTGGGGCAGATCTACCTGTTCATCCCCATCGTCATCCTGATCGCCGCGCTCTTCGCCGGATACTCCGTGATCCGGGCGGGCACCTATGCCACCGCCGCGGCTGCGGTCGTGTCGTGGCTGACGCCCTATCGCATGGGCCTCGGGGCCATCCGCCGGGCCTTCGAGGTGGCGGGCGTCATGTCGCTGCAGATCATTGCGGTCTGTGCCTGCGCGGGCATCATCGTGGGCGTCATCTCGCTGACCGGCGTCGGCGCGCGGTTCTCCAACCTGCTGCTGGGCCTCGCCGGCGTGTCGCAACTGCTCGCGCTGTTCTTCGCCATGTGCATCGCGATCCTGCTCGGCATGGGGATGCCCACGACCGCCGCCTACGCGGTCGCGGCCTCGGTGGTGGCGCCGGGGCTGGTCGAGCTGGGTATCCCCACGCTGACGGCGCATTTCTTCGTGTTCTACTTCGCGGTGCTTTCGGCGATCACGCCGCCCGTGGCGCTGGCGAGCTACGCGGCCGCCGGCATATCGGGGGCCAACGCGATGGAGACGTCGGTCGCCTCGTTCAAGATCGGCATCGCGGCCTTCGTGGTGCCGTTCATGTTCTTCTACAATTCTGCGCTCCTGATGGACGGCACGTGGTTCGAGGTGGGCCGCGCGGGCGTCACCGCCACCGCGGGGGTGTTCCTGCTGGCCTCGGGCGTGCAGGGCTGGGTGCTGGGGGGGCGCGCGGCGTGGTATCTGCGCGCGCTGCTGATCCTCGCGGCGCTGCTGATGATCGAGGGGGGCTGGGCCACCGACCTAGCCGGGCTCGCCTGCGCGGCGCTCGCGCTCTTCGCGCAACGGGTACTTCACCCCGACCCTGACGCGGCGGTCCCGGTCAGGGGAGCGGACTGAGCGGCGCACGAACGAAAAACCCCCGCCGGCGGCATGCACGGCGGGGGTTCGCTCGACCGAGGCTCGCGGGGGCTTCTGCCCCCGGCCAGCTCCGGGCCTAGAAGCGCTTGAGCGCGCGGCGCGTCATCGTGTCGAGGTCCGAGCGCTGCAGGCCGATATCGGCCAGTTCGCGGTCGGACAGCTTGGCGAGGGCACGCCGGTTGATCCGCGCTTCGCGCCAGTCGGCAACCGAGGCGATGAGGGTGTCGACGGCACGGCCCAGACGGCCGGCGGTGGCGGGGGTTCTGATGTCGAAATAGGCCATTGGGCTGCTCCGTGGGCTGATCCGCGCGGGCGCGGGGGTTGGGGAACCGGTCGGGGAAGCGTCGCTTCCAGTGATGAATTATGAGGCGGGAATTGCCCGCGCAATCCGTATGTTCCGCATCGCTCCCATGCACCGTGCGCATGACGGGTAGTCCAAATTTTTCTTTTCTTCTCAAAGGCCTGTTCGCGACATCGCGGATGTCGCTTTCGGAAAAGAGATGGCGGATTCCGGCTGCGCGATGTCGCTTCCGGGCCGCTTCACAAGCGACGGCGCGGCGCGGGGCATTGGCGGATGTTCGCCGTTCGTGCTAAGTCTCGTCAAAACGTCGCAACAAAGTGTGGCCGCGCCGCCGCAGGCGCGCGGACCCGGAGGCGGGAGAGGGGCAGCGATGCGGGTGATCGGCATCGATCCGGGCCTGCGCAGCACGGGCTGGGGGGTGATCGACGTGTCGGGCGCGCGAATCGCCCACGTCGCCAACGGCACCTGCCGGGGCGCGGGCGCGGCGCTGGCCGAGCGGCTGCTGGCCCTGCACGACGCGTTGGCAGAGGTGGTCGCCGCCCATGCCCCGACCCACGCCGCGGTCGAGGCGACCTTC
The DNA here is from genome assembly GCA_001314685.1 of Rhodobacteraceae bacterium HLUCCA09. Classification (GTDB taxonomy): domain Bacteria; phylum Pseudomonadota; class Alphaproteobacteria; order Rhodobacterales; family Rhodobacteraceae; genus HLUCCA09. The sequence continues at coordinate 8,875 of LJNT01000123.1, read as the reverse complement.
GTCAACCGCGACGGCGCGGGCACGCTGAAGCTGGGCCAGGCACGCGGCGTGGCGCTGCTGGTGCCGGCGCAGGCGGGTCTGCCAGTGGGGGAATACGCGCCCAATGCGGTGAAGAAGGCGCTGGTGGGGGTAGGCCATGCCGACAAGCGGCAGGTCGCGCACATGATCGGGCTGCACTTTCCCGGCGTCTCGCTTGCCGGCCCCGACGCGGCCGACGCGCTGGCCGTCGCCATCTGCCACGCCCATCACCTGCAATCGGCCGGGCGCCTCTCGGCCGCGCTGGCGCGGGCCGCGGCAAAGTGAGGGGGAGGCAATGATCGGCCGGCTCGCGGGGCGGGTGGACTGGCGAGGCCCCGACCACGTGCTGCTCGACGTGGGCGGTGTGGGCTACATCGTCCACGTCTCGGACCGCACGCTCGCGGCGCTGCCGGCGGTGGGCGGGCACGCGGCGCTCTACACCGACCTTCTGGTGCGGGAAGACCTGCTGCAGCTCTTCGGATTTTCCACGCTGCAGGAAAAGGAGTGGCACCGCCTGCTGACATCGGTGCAGGGGATCGGCGCGCGCGCAAGCCTCGCCATCCTCGGCGCGCTGGGGCCCGACGGCGTGAGCCGCGCCATCGCGCTCGGCGACTGGGCGGCGGTCAAGGCCGCGCCGGGCGTCGGGCCGAAGCTGGCGCAACGGGTGGTGAACGAGCTGAAGGGTCGCGCGGCCGAGGTCATGGCGATGGGCACGACGCCCGCATCCGCCCCTGGCGCGGCCTCGGCGACGGAGGGCGTGCCAGCCGCACCTGCCCCGGCGCCCGCCGCGCCGCCGCCGACGGCCTCGGCGCAGTCCGACGCGCTGTCGGCGCTCGTCAACCTGGGCTACGCGCAGGGCGAGGCGGCGGCAGCCGTGGCGCAGGCGGCCTCCGAAACGCCGGAGGCCGACGCCTCTGCCCTGATCCGCGCTGCGCTGAAGGCGCTGGCACCGCAGGGGTGAGATGACCGAGCCCGACCCCACCCTGCGCCCCGAGCCGATGGAGGGCGACACCGCCGATCGGGCGCTCCGGCCCGAGCGGCTGACCGACTTCGTCGGGCAGGAGGAGGCGCGCGCCAACCTGCGCGTCTTCGTCGAAAGCGCCCGGCGACGGGGCGAGGCGATGGACCATACGCTGTTTCACGGCCCTCCCGGCCTCGGCAAGACGACGCTCGCGCAGATCATGGCGAAGGAACTGGGCGTGGGCTTCCGCACCACCTCGGGCCCCGTGCTCGCCCGGCCCGGAGACCTCGCCGCGATCCTGACCAATCTCGAGGCGCGCGACGTGCTGTTCATCGACGAGATTCACCGGCTGAATCCAGTGGTAGAAGAGGTGCTCTACCCCGCGCTCGAGGATTTCGCGCTCGATCTCGTGATCGGCGAGGGGCCGGCGGCGCGCACCGTGCGGATCGACCTGCAGCCCTTCACCCTCGTCGGCGCCACCACGCGCCTCGGACTGCTGACGACGCCGCTGCGCGACCGCTTCGGCATCCCCGTGCGGCTGCAATTCTACACCGTCGCCGAGCTCGAGCGGATCGTCGCCCGCGGCGCGCAGCTCATGGGGGTAGCCGCCCAGCCCGACGGCGTGCGCGAGATCGCGGCCCGCGCTCGCGGCACGCCGCGTATCGCGGGGCGGCTGCTGCGCCGGATGGTCGACTTCGCGCTGGTCGAGGGCGACGGCACGATCACCCGCGCGCTCGCCGACGCTGCGCTGACCCGGCTCGGCGTCGATCACCTCGGCCTCGACGGGGCCGACCGCCGCTACCTGGCGCTGATGGCCGAGAATTACGGCGGCGGGCCGGTGGGGGTCGAGACGATGGCCGCCGCGCTGGCAGACTCCCGCGACGCGCTGGAGGAGGTGATCGAGCCCTTCCTGCTCCAGCAGGGCCTGATCCTGCGCACCCCGCGCGGCCGGATGCTGGCGCACAAGGGCTGGACACATCTCGGCCTGCCCGCCCCAGGCGGCGGGGCGCCACCGCAGCCCGGCCTGTTCGAGGGCTAGCGAGGCTGGACACGCGGCGCCGACATGCCACATAGCGCATCAATTGCACCCGCGAGGCCGTGTGACCCGCGTGCTCTCGCCGCTCTCCACCTTGCCGCTGCCTGACAGGAGGACGCATGGCGACGCCGCAGATCACGCCCGATCCTCTTTCGGCCGACGACATCGCCGGCTACTTCACCCGCTCCGACGGCACCTTCCTCTGCGCGCGGTGGGGGCGGCCTCTGGCGCCCGTCGTCTTCGGCGTGACCGAGGAGAGCCTCGGCACGATCAAGGGTGCGATAGAGGCGGTGGCGTCGCTCGCCGGCCTCGACGTGGCCGAGACCGACCCCGAGATCGGCGCCAACCTGATGCTGTTCTTCGTGCGCGATTGGGGCGAGCTGACCGAGACGCCCGGCCTCGACCGGCTGATCCCCGGCCTCGCGCCGCTGGTCGCCCGGCTCGACAGGGCCGAGGCCAACCAGTACCGCGTGTTCCGCTTCGACGAGGGCGGCGCGATCCGCGCCTGCTTCGCCTTCGTGCGGATGGACGCGCACATGCAGGCGGCCCCCGCGGATGCCCTCGCGCTGACGCAGGCGGTGCAGGCGATCCTGCTGTGGTCGGACAGGGCGTTCTCGGCCGAGGCCGAGGGCCGGGCGGCCGAGCCGCCGCTCGCGCGCACCCCGGAGGGGCAGACGGTGCTGCGCCCGGGTATCGCCTCGGTGATCCGCGCGGCTTACGACCCGGTCCTGCCAGACGTGGCGCGCGATCCGGTCCACGCCCTGCGCCTCGAGGCGCGGCTGCGGCGGGCCAGTTGAGGGGCGCCGGCAAGGCGCCTCTGCTCACGTGTCAGAGCGTTGCGACGCGCGCTCAATAGGCCTCGACGGCGCGGCGGGCGGCCTCGCGCAGGGTCGCCCGGGTCAGGCCGAGGTCGTCGAGTTCGCGATCCGACAGTTCCGACAGCTCGGCATAGGTCTGCCGCTCGAGGCGGGCGCGGCGAAGGTCGTCAAGGGTGCGGGCGAGCCAGCCGGCGATGCCGAAATGCTGGGGGGCGTGGCCCCGTGCGATGGTAGCCATGGTGTGTCTCCGGAATAGAAATGGGATGGCCGGGGAACCCCGGCCCATGCCCGTTATCTACTTGCCCGGATTGCGGACACAATCCGGGGCCGGAGCATTGCCGCTATGCAGGATGTGAATGGTAAACGGTGCGTGACGGGCGCGCCGCCTCCGGTCAGCCGCCGTAGAGGCCCGCCACCCGCGCGCGCAGACGCACCAGCGCCAGCACCGTGTCTATGGTGGGCGTGGGCGTCTCGGTCACACGGCCGAGCTCGGCCACCGAGGCCACGAGCGCGTCGATCTCCATCGGGCGGCCCATGTCGAGATCCTGCAGCATCGAGGTGCGGTGCGCGCCCACTTCGGCGCCGCCCCGGATGCGCCGGTCGACGTCGATGGGGAACTTCACGCCCAGCTTTTCGGCCACGGTCTGCGCCTCGAGCATCATGTCGCGCGCCACCTGCCGCGTGCCCTCGTCGGTGCACAGGACGTCGAGCGTGGCGTGGGTGAGCGCCGAGATGGGGTTGAACGACAGGTTCCCCCAGAGCTTGACCCAGATCTCGTCGCGCAGCTTGGGTCGCACGGGCGCCTTCAGCCCGGCCTCGGTCAGCGCCGTCGACAGCCGCACGGCCCGCTCCGACTTCGAGCCGTCGGGCTCGCCGAGCGAAAACCGGTTGCCCTCGACGTGCTTGACGACGCCCGGCTCGATCACCTCGGCCGCCGGGTAGACGACGCAGCCCAGCACCCTGTCGGGGCCGAAGCCGTTCCACTGGACGTTGCCGGGATCGACCGTCTCCAGCCGCGTGCCCTCGAGCGGGCCGCCGATCTTGTGGAAATACCACCACGGCACGCCGTTGACGCCGGAGACGATCGTGGTGTCGTCGCCGATCAGCGGCTGCATCCTGCCCACGACGGGCGGCACCGAATGGGCCTTGAGCGTGACGATCACGTAATCCTGCGGCCCCAGCGTCGCGGGGTCGTCGGAGGCGGTGACGGGCACGGTCGTGCGCTCCCCCTCCTCGATCAGCGTCAGCCCGTTCGCCTTCATGGCGGCCAGGTGCGGCCCCCGCGCCACGAGGCTCACCTCCGCCCCCGCCTGGGCGAGCTTCGCGCCCATGTACCCGCCGATCGCCCCGGCCCCGAACACGCAGATCCGCATCGCTCACCCCGGACGCCTCTCGCGCGCCCGCCCCTGCTTCTTTCTGTTTCAAATACGCAAAATCCTCCGGCAGCGGCGCTGGCCGCCGCCGGGGCGGGTGTCAGGCGGTCTCGGCCAGCCCCAGCTTCTCGGCCAGCCCGATGCGCTGCAGCTTGCCGGTGGCGCCCTTCGGGATCTCGTCCACGATCACCACCTTGCGCGGCACCTTGAAGTCGGCGAGGCGCCCGGAGGCGAAGTCGCGTATCTCGCGCTCGGTCGCCTCGGCCCCCTCGCGCAGCACCACGGCCGCGGCCACCTCCTCGCCCAGCTTGGCGTGCGGCAGGGCGAAAGTGACGACCTGCGCGATGGCCGGGTGATCCGACAGCACACCGTCGACTTCGAGCGGGCTGACCTTTTCGCCGCCGCGATTGATGATCTCCTTCAGGCGGCCGGTGAGCGCGAGATAGCCCTCGGCATCGAAGGCGCCCTGGTCGCCGGTGCGGAACCAGCGCCTGCCCTCGGCCTCGAAGAACGACCTGGCATTGGCGTCGGGGTTGCCCTCGTAGCCCGGCGTCACGTTGGGCCCGGAGATGACGACCTCGCCCACCGCGTCGGGCCCTGCATCCGCCAGCAGCCTGTCCTCGGTCTCGTGCGCGATGCGCACGTCGGGCCCCGCGGGCAGGCCGACAGAGCCGGGCTTCTGCGCCCTGGGCGGCAGCGGGTTCGACGCCATCTGGTGCGCTGCCTCGGTCATGCCGTAGCCCTCGATCACCGGCGCGCCGAAGGTCTCGGCGAGCTTGGTCATCACCGGGCCGGGCAGCGAGGCCGACGACGAGCGCAGGAAGCGCAGGTTGGCCTCGGCGATGATCTCGGCGTTGCGCGGCGCGCGGGCGAGGATCGCCTGGTGCATCGTCGGAACGGCGGTGTACCAGGTCGGGCGCGCGTCCTTCAGCCAGCCGAAGAAGCGCAGCGCGTCGAAGCCCGGCGCGCACCAGACCGAGGCGCCGGCCGAGAGCGACGCCGAGACCGCAGCCACAAGCCCATGGATGTGGAACAGCGGCATCACGTTGAGGCACCGGTCGTCGGGCGTCAGCGCCAGCGACTGGGCGATGTGCCGGGCCGAGGCGGCGACGTTGGAGTGCAGGAGCGGCACGATCTTGGGGCGCGAGGTGGTGCCCGATGTGTGCAGGATCAGCGCCACGTCGCCCGGCCCCGGCGTGCCGGCGGGGGTCGCCTCCGTCGCGTGGTCGGGCGTCAGCGTGAAGGTGCCGGCCGAGTCGGCCTCGTCGCGTTCGAGCCGCAGCACCGTCAGGCCGAAGCGGTTGGCGGCGGCGAGCGCCGGCCCGTCGTAGCCCGCCTCGACCACGATGGCCTTCGCCTTGAGGTCTTCGAGGTAGAAGGCGAACTCGTCCTCGCGGTAGGCTGAGTTGAGCGGCGCGGTCGTGGCAGCCTGCGCCACGGTGACGAAGGCCGCCGCCATCTCGGGCCCGTTCGGCAGCACGATCGCCACGCGATCGGCGGCGCCCACGCCAGCCGCGCGCAGCCCCGCCTCGACCCGATCCGACAGCGCGCGCAGGCCACCATAGCTCAGCCAGGCGCGCCCCGGCGCGCCGAGCGCGGGCGCGTCGTCGGGGTGGGGGGCGATCAGGCTGCGGATCGTGTCGTCGTGCATGGGTGTCCTCCTCCGTGCGCGCGGGGCGGTGCGTGTGCCAGCGCGATTCGCCCCGGTATATCGGAAACGCCACCGCGTGGCGAACTGTCGCGGAATGCCGCCGATGGGGGCGCGCGAGGGCGGGTCGGCCCCGTCGTTCCGGGGTGTGCCGTCCCGCGTCGTCGGCACGGAAGGCGGCGCGTCGGCTCACCGTCCGGCACGCCGCAATCTAGCGGTTCGTGGATCTGTTCGGGAGAGAGTTGGCGGGCCCGTTCGGAGGGGCCAGTTCAAGGCAGCGCCAGCTTGGAGTCGCAGACCGGCAGGTCCGGCCGCGGGGTGAGCGAGCGGCGGCATCGGCTGCGGCGCAACGCCCATGTTGCCGCCCGCATGCCCGCGGGGGCGCAGCGCGGGGCGCGAGGCATCGGTGGCGCCGGGCACGCGGGGCGCGCGCGCGGCGTTGCGCGCGCGCCCCGCCAATCCTCAGTAGCTCATCACCCGGGCGTCGGGGGCCATGATGGCGGCGGCCATTGCGCCGGGCTCGGCCACGCCCACGCCGTCGAGCAGCACCTCCGGGCCCTCGCCGCGGCCGGGCAGGTAGATGGCGCAGACCTCAACGCGGGCCCCGTCCTGCTGCATGATTGCCTGCATCAGACCCTGCGGGCTCATGTCCCTCGGCGGCTGGCCCGCCGTGGCGCTCTCGGGGGCGTCGGCCAGCGCAAGGTCGCCGGCCGGCCCGCAGAGCAGGATGTGCGGTGCCGCACCCTGCTCGGCCGCCTGCATCGTCAGCACCATGGCCATGAGCTGGGTCTGAGGCTCTGGTGCCGTGAGCACGGTCACGAGGCGCGAGGGGCCGTCCTGGGCCTGGGCCGCGCCGGCGACTGCGAGGGCCGCGAGCGCGGCAGCAAGCATGCGTTTCATGAAGGTCTCCTTCTTTTCGGTGGAAATGCGGACCCGGCTGCGCCAGGCCGCGGGTGGTGAGCGGGGCTCGCTGGGTCGTCTCGGGACGGCCGCGCATCCTTGCGCGGCTCGAGTCCGGTGGTGTTGAAACGGCGAACATAGTGGCGAGCCGATGGCCGAGCAGACAGGCAAACCATGCGCGCGGTTCCCTCCTCGGCAGGTGCCAGCCCGGACGGCCGATCGCGTCGTCCCCGGTGACCTTGCCCCACATGACCAAGCTGCCCCCAAGCGGTGTGTTCCACGAGGTCGGCCGAATCCGTTCCATTAAGCTTCATTGGCGATGCACCTTTATTCCAGCGCCGAGCGGTCGCCATTGACCCAGATCAACGGCGCCGCCGCTCAGAGAGCGCGCGTCGAGAAATACCAGTCCACCGTGTCGTAGCCCTCGCCCGCGCGCGCCTCGGCGGCCTCGGCCGTCGACGGCGGCGGCACGATCACGGGCGCGCCTGGCTGCCAGTTCTCGGGCATGGCGCAGCCATTCTGCTCCGCCGTCTGCAGGGCGAGCACGAGGCGGTGGATCTCGTCGACCGAGCGGCCCGCATTCATCGGGTAGTAGACCATCGCCCGCAGCACGCCCTCTGGGTCGATGACGAAGGTGGCGCGCACGGCGGCGGTGTTCGACGCGCCGGGCTGGATCATGCCGTAGGCGGCGGCCACCTGCATCGACAGGTCGGCGATGATCGGAAACCCGATCTCGACGCCGAACTTCTCCTTGATGTTTCGCACCCACGCGATGTGGGCGTAGTGGCTGTCGATCGACAGCCCCAGAAGCTCGGCGTTCAGCGCGGCGAAGTCGTCCTGGCGCCTGGCGAAGGCCATGAACTCGGTGGTGCAGACCGGGGTGAAGTCGGCCGGGTGCGAGAACAGCACCAGCCACTTGCCACGGTAGTCAGCCAGCGTGCGGGGGCCGTGAGTGGTGGGCGCGTCGAAATCGGGCGCAGGCTCGTTCAGCCGGGGCATCGGGAGCTGGGTCTGGTCGGTCATCGTGTCCTCCATCGTGATGTCGATGACGAAGGGCTAGCAGTCGCAAAGATATACCTGAAATGGATAATAATTGACCCATTGATAGGTTCAGACTATAAGCACGGCATGAGTGTCACCCTCCAGCAGCTCCGTTTCCTCGTCGCCCTGGCCGACGAGCTCAGCTTTTCGCGGGCGGCCGAGCGCTGCCACGTCGCCCAGCCCACGCTCAGCGCCGGGCTGAGGGCGCTCGAGGCGGGGCTCGGCGTGCAACTGGTCGAACGCAGCCGGCGGCACGTGATGATGACCGAAGTCGGCGCCGAGATCGCCGAGCGGGGCCGCGCACTGATCCTCGGCGCCGACGAGATCGAGGGCGTGGCATCGGCCCACCGGCGGCCCGACGCCGGCACGCTGCGGCTGGGCGCGATCCCGACCGTCGGGCCCTACCTGCTTCCTCGCGCGTTGCCCCGGCTGCGCGCGCGGTTCGCCGAACTCCGCCTGTTCCTGCGCGAGGAATTGACAGAGAGCCTGCTCGACGGCGTGGCTCAGGGCCGCCTCGACCTCGCGCTGATCGCGCTGCCATTCGATGTCGGCGGGCTGCACTGCGTGGAGCTGTTCGACGACGGCTACCACCTCGTCACGCCGGCCGGTGCGCCAGGGCCGCCCGCGCTCGACGGGGCGCGCCTGCTCCTGCTGGAGCGGGGCCATTGCCTGCAGCGCCACGCCCTGCGCGCCTTTCCCGAAGCGGGGCTGGCGCCCGACGAGAGCTTCGCCGCGACGAGCCTCGGCACGCTGACCGCGATGGTCTCGGAGGGGCTGGGCATCACGCTGTTGCCCGACCTGGCCGTTTCGGGTGGTGTCGCCTCCGAAAGCGCGGTGGCGCTCACCCGGCTCCCAGAGGCTTGCCCGCGGACGATCGCCGTCGTCTGGCGTCCGACGTCGCCGCGGGCGGACGTGTTCCGCATGATCACCGAGACCTTGCGCGAGTCCCGTCCGGAAAGCTGACGACCCCGGCAGGACTGTCTTGTAGAAGTTTAGACTTCGTCTGACACTTGGCGTCTGGATGTCGGTCGGGTCGCGCCTGTCCGATGCCGATCAGGCTGCGATCATTTTCTCCTGCGC
>LJNT01000081.1 GCA_001314685.1 Rhodobacteraceae bacterium HLUCCA09 | reverse complement strand
CCACTTTGCCGTCTCGTTCCAAGTCTCACCTCCGGCGCTCGTGCGCGCGGAGAATGCCCGGGTCAGAGCGCCGGCGGCAGGAGGGGAGCCGCGTCGCGCTCTGATGTCCTTCGTCAAGGGGATAGGACGTGCCGATCCGTCAGGCGGTGCAAGCCGCCTGCCTGTCAGAGGCGCATAGGGGTGGGGACGCGGTCCGGGACGTTGGTGAACAAGCTCTGATGCGCGGGTCGGAACCGCATGTCCATGAATTCGTCCGGGGCTGGTCCTCTCTTACAACGGGCGTCGGCGGTGCCGGCCACAAAGCGCGAACGGGAGTTCCCCTCTCCTGCCGCTTGCGGGTCCGATCCTTCACCGCCGCCTCGCGGGCGCGCACGAGATCGCGCATCGCCTCGTGAGCCTCGTCCGGCGTCCAGATCTCGGTGAGCTCTCCGGCACGGTACAGGCGCGCCAGCTTGACCGCATCCCGGCGGTTCGTCTTGACCCGCTCGCCGGGGCGCCGCGGGATCAGCGATGGCGCGATCACCGCGCATTCGTGCCCCATCTCCTCGATCAGGCGCTTCAGTCCATAGCCCGTCGGCCCCGCCTCGTAGCAGAAACGCAGGCGCAGGCCCGGACGGTCCAGCTTGCGCACGAAGCGTCGCACGCTGGCCGCGTCCGACCCGATCTCGCCATGCGACCGGACCTCGCCGTCGCGCCCGCCCTCCGCGACAGCAACCGCGTGGCTGTCCTTCGAGACGTCCAATCCGATGAAAAGTTCGCTATCCTCGACCACGGTTCGCCCTCCTGGCTTGAGGCGCTGCTCGTCCGAGCAACCCTCGTTGAACGCCGCCAGTGTAGGGCGAACCACCCAGTCACAGGCCAGCCAAAGAAGGACATACGGTCTTACCCATGGAAAGGCTCCACCCCCATTCCAAGACAGGGAACGCTTCCCAGACGCGGCGTATCGGAAAAAAGGTGGCCGCACCGCTCCAGGGCTGGGACCTCCCGCCGGAGTTCGCCCCGCTGCATCGCCTGCTCGAGGCCCTGATGGCCATGCCCGGCAAGCGGGGATACGTCCAGGTCCTGCGGCTCCTCGAGACCTTCGAGATGGAGCATGTCCACGGGGCCGTGCGCCAGGGACGGGAAAGACGCACGTCGCCCTCGGCCTCGGCCTTGCCGCCTGCCAGAAGGGGTGCAAGGTGCGCTTCACCACCGCCGCAGCTCTCGTCCAGGAGCTGATCGAGGCGGCCGACGACCGCCGGCTCCAGTGCCTGCAGAAGGGCCTCGCCGCCCATGATCTCTTGATCATCGACGAGTTGGGCGTCGTTGCCCTGGGCAAGACCGGCGCCGAGCTGCTCTTCGAGGTGATCTCCCAGCGCTACGAGCGCGGCTCCATGATCATCACCTCGAACCTCCCCTTCGACGAGTGGACCGAGGTCTTCGGCCGGGAACGCCTGACCGGCGCCATCCTCGACCGCCTGACCCACCACGTCCACATCCTCGAGATGAACGGCGAGAGCCTCAGGCTCCACCAGAGCCGCGAGACGAAATCCTGACATCAAGCCACCGCGGTCCCATGAACTGGCCTGCGGCCAGAGCGCCTTGGCCCGCGTCAGGCATGTGGACGCCACGCGCGCCAAGGCGCAGGCTACACGACCCAACCGGGAATATCTCTCCGGTGAGTTGGCCCATTTTGCTCCGGGATTGACATGCTCCCGCCGTGGCCGCGTCTTCTTAATCGCGTTGTTGCGGTGGCCGGGAAGGGCAGGCTGCTCGTGCATCGGGCGCGTCCTCTGGTGTCCCCGCCAGTCTACCCCAACCCGCTCTGTAACGCTGTCGCGCGAGATGTTGAATTGGCGCCGCACGCCGATGACTCTCGCTCATGCCCGCCGCTGTCGTGGACGACCTCTCCACCGCCAGTCTCACGCCGCTGCGGCGGCACGTCGGGGGGGCGGGCTCGGACGGCGGCGGCACGGAGCTCGAGAGCTGGAAGAGCTTCCGCTCGACCGCCTTTCCCGAGTGACCCCCGCCGCCGCTGTCGGAAGAGGACAGCCTGGCGCGCAATCGTCCGCCGGTGCGTCGCCGCCTCGAGGGGCCGGCGGGCGGCGGGGCGCGTGCGGGCTCGACAGGCGTGCTGTGGCCGAAGCGTCGCGCGTCGGAGCGGCAATTGCCGCCACCGCGGCGCTGGCGCTTCCATGTCGTCAACCATCTGCTAGCGTCTCCCCGATGATGAACTTGCCGGATTTCGCGATTCCAGTTGGGGATCATGATCGCGCCCCATGTTGAAGTTGAAGACGATCCGTGCCGTCCGCAGGGCGGCCACGCCACGGCGCGCGACAGCCGCGCTCGCCCTGGCAAGCCTCCTGCCGGCCGCCGGCACAGTCTTCGTGCCCCATGCCTTCGCGCAGACCGCATCGCAGATCACGGCGGAGAGCTTCGCGCCGCCGCAGCAGCGGCTGCAGGGAGCCCTCGTCTTTTCCGGTGAGCCCGGTCTGGCGGCGCCCGAGGGCGCGGAGCGGCTGTCGATCACGCTGAACGACGTCGTGATCGAGGGCACCCTGCCCGGGCTCGAGGCGGAGACCGCGACCCTGCGGCAGCGGCTGACGCGGGGGGTGATCCCGGCGTCGGAGCTGTTCGAGGCCGCCGCGGAGCTGGAACAGGCCTACGTCAATTCCGGCTATCCGCTGGCCCGCGTCGTCCTTCCCGCGCAGGAACTGCGCGACGGCGGCACGCTGCGGATCGCCGTCGTTGACGGTTTCGTCGAACGGATCGATTACTCCGCCGTGCCCGAAGAGGTGCGGACGCGCATGCAGGTGCTCACCGAGCCGCTGATGGGACAGCGCGGCCTGACGCTGTCGGAGCTGGAGCGGCGAATCCTTCTGGCTGGCGACACCTATGGCGTCGCGCTGGGCTCCGCGTTGCAGGCGGGCGCGACGCCGGGCGGCACCGTGATCATCCTCGACCCGGAATATCGCGGGGTGACCGGATTCGTCGGCGCCGACAATTCCGTCTCAGACAGTCTCGGGGACTGGAAAATCGACGCCGGGATCGAGTTGAACGGCCTTCTGGGCTACGGCGAGTCGATCTATGCCCGGATCGGCGCCCACCCTGACGCCGAGGTAATCGACGATCCGACGCTGCGCACGATCTCGCTCGGCACGGTCGTTCCGGTTGGAAGAGAGGGGCTGACCTTCAATCTCGAGGCCGCGTTCTCGCAGACGAATTCGCAGGGCAGCGGGCCGGATGTACCGTCCGACTTCGAGCGGTACTCGGCGCGCCTGTTCTACCCCTGGGTGCGCTCGCGCAACTTCAACCTGACGACGCAGCTCGCCTTCGACGTCCAGGAGGACCGTCTGGACGTGGACACGCCCGCGGGCGGGCTGCCCGTCTACGAGGATTCGGTTCGGGTGCTGCGCGCCTCGGTCGATTCCTTCCGGCTGATGGACAGCGGCGCGGCGGTGGAGCTCGGCGCCCAGCTTTCCTTCGGGATCGACGCGTTCGGCGCGCGCACGGCGGAGGACGCCAAGGGCGGCACGCCCCTGTCGCGGCCCGGCGCGGATGCCGATTTCACCAAGCTCTCGGTCAGCGCGCGGTACCGCCATGCCTTTGGCGACACGCTGCTGGCCACGGTCAACGGGCGGGCGCAGACCTCCTTCGGCGATCCGCTGATCCTGTCGGAGCAGTTCGGCGTCGCCTCCTCGCGGGAGCTCTCGCCGCTCGACTCCGGCACGCTGACCGGGGATGGCGGCTGGGTCGTGCGGGGCGAGCTCTCGCGGCCCTTCGATCTGGAGGGCGGCCCGCAGGGCTGGACGCTGTCGCCCTTTGCCTTCGCCGCCACCGGCGCCGTCTATCGCGAGCAGCCGGTCGAGGACGAGGACGACGCGATCTCCGCCAATGCCTACGGGCTCGGCGTCGACGTGTTCTACCCGTTCGACGACCGGTTCTCGAACGCGTCGCTCAGGCTCGAACTTGGAAGGGCGATCCGCGATGACGACCAGGACGACGGCACGAAACTCTCCGTCCAGGGAAGCTACCGGTTCTAGTATGCGCGCCGGAGCGATCTGGACACGCGCCTTGTCGACGACCGCGGCCTCGCCGGTCTGGCTGGCCCCTCTCGTGGTTGCGCTCTGTCCCGTGGCCGCCGCGGGGCAGGACCTGCCGACCGGCGGTTCGGTCGCAGCAGGGGCGGCCACGATTTCCGCCCCCGGCCCGCAGCACATGCAGGTGGACCAGACCAGCCAGCGCGCGGTCGTCGACTGGCAGAGCTTTTCCGTGGGGCAGGACGCGGAGGTGCGCTTCAACCAGCCGGGCCGCGACGCCGCCGTGCTGAACCGCGTGACCGGCGGCCTCGGCAGCCGAATCGACGGCAGCGTCGCGGCCAACGGGCATGTCTATCTGGTGAACCCCAGCGGCGTCGTCGTGGGGCCGACCGGGCGGGTGGACGCGCAGGGCTTCGTCGCCTCGTCGCTGCAGATCGATGACGACGATTTCATGGGGGGCGATCTGCGCTTTTCCGGCACGGGCGCCTCGGCGGCCGTGGAGAACCACGGCGCGATCAGCGTGGGCCATGGCGGCTACGCCGCGCTTCTGGGCGGCGAGGTCGTCAATACCGGCACGATCGTCGCGCCGATGGGGCGGATCGGCTTCGGCGCGGGCGAACGCGCGGTGCTGGACCTGTCGGGCGACCGGTTCCTGCAGATCGCCATGCCCTCGGACACCGACGAGGAGATGCTCATCGAGCAGGCGGGCCGCGTCTCCGCCGATGGCGGGGTCGTCGAGATCGGGGCGGCGACGGCGCGGGAGGCGGCGCGGCGCGTGGTGAACCTCTCCGGCGTGACCGAGGCGCGCTCCGTCTCGGGCCGGGACGGGCGCATCGTGCTCGGCGGCGGGGCGGGCGGCACGGTCCGCGTGACCGGGCGGGTCAGCACCGCGCCGCGCCCCTCGGCGACGCTGGTTGAGCGGAGTGCGCGGCCGGCCCCGCGCCCAAGCGTGGAGATCACCGGGCGCGCCGTCGAACTTGCCGGGGCCGAGATCGACGCCACCCGCGAGGGCGGCGGCTCGGTGCGCATCGGTGGCGACTTCGCGGGTGGGGGCGAGTTGCCCCGCGCGGAGACCGTCACCGTCGACGCGGCCAGCCGCATCGACGTCTCCGCCACCGGCGCCGGGGCGGGCGGCGAGGCCGCGATCTGGTCCGACGTGCAGACACGCTTTTTCGGCGCCATCGACGCGCGCGGCGCGGAAGGCGCGCCGGGCGGCTTCGTCGAGGTATCGAGTGCGAAACGTCTGACCTTCGACAGCGCCGAGGTGCAGATGGGGCCGGGCGGGACGCTCTGGCTGGACCCGGAGACCTTCGAGATCTGCGCGCCGGGCGAGTGCGGTGGGGGCGGCTCGCAGGTCACGCCCGTCTCGCTCACCTCGATCATCGACTCGGGCAGCATCGCCACGGTGGACACGTCGTCCGGTGAGGTGACGGGCGACAGCGGGCGCATCACCGTATCGAGCCCGATCGTCTCGGGCGGAACCGGAACGCTCCAGTTCTCTGCCGACGAGAACATCCAGATCAACGCGCCAATCTCGATGCCGAACGGCACGCTCGAATTGAGCGCCGCGCAGGAGATCGGCACATCGCCCACGGGCGACGTGAATGTCGGGACGTTCCGCCTCTCCGACGGATCGTGGCGTCAGCTCAACGGCACCGTCAATCCCGACTTCCGGGCCGCGGATTTCCGCATCGCGCCGGGCACGGATTTCTTCCGCGTCGAGACGGCGGAGCCGCTGGGCTCCGAGCCCCTCGTGGTGACCGACGTCTACGGCCTGCAGGGCATGGCCTCGTCGATGGGGCCGGGCTTCGACTGGGTGCTCGGCACCGACATCGACGCCAGCGGCACCGTGAACTGGAACGATTTCGGCAGCGGGCCGGAGGGCTTCGTGCCGATCGGTCTGGATTCGGCCTTCAACGGCACGTTGAACGGCAACGGCAACGTGATCTCCGGCCTCACCGTCAGGGCGCCGGGCGCGGCCGGACTGTTCGGGGCGATCGGCGTCGACGGCAGCGTCCAGGATCTGGCCGTGGCGAACGCCGACGTGTCGATGACCGGCGAAGGGGGTATCGGCGTGAGTGGCGCCGGGGCCCTCGCGGCCTCGAATTTCGGGGGGGTCGACGGCGTGGCGGCCAGCGGTACGGTGACCGCCATGTCGGGCTTCGGCGGCCCGGCCGGAGGCCTCGTCGGAGAAAACTTCGGCGCGATCACGCAGTCGTCCTTCATTGGCGACGTTGTCGTCACTCCGGATATCCAGGGCGATACCATGCACGCGGGCGGGCTGGTGGGGCTGAATTACGCCGACATCTCCGAGTCCTTCGCCGAAGGCTCGGTGGACGTGACGGTCGGCCCGGATCATTTCCAGGGTATGGTCGGCGGGCTCGTGGGCCTGAACGTCGCCGGCGATTTCGTCTCCGACATCACGGATTCCTATGCCGACGTGCAAGTCACGATCAACGCGCAGCAGCGCCTTTGGGCCGGCGGCCTCGCCGGCATCAACGACGGTACGATCACCCGGGCATCGGCCCGGGGAAACGTGACCGGAAACGCCACGGGCGCCAACAACAGCGCCTATGTCGGCGGCCTCGTGGGCCAGAATACCGGCGACGTGACCGACGCCTACGCGACCGGCGCCGTCACGGCGTCGAGCGACGCCTTTTCCTACGCCGGTGGATTGCTTGGGGTGATGTTCGAGGGGATCATCACCAACACCTTCGCCTCGGGCGCAGTGTCGGCCACGCAGTCCGGCTTGCCGGGCAATGTCGGCGGCCATACCGGACGGGCGGTGGACACGACCGAGGGCACCGGGCCGTTCGGCTTCACCGGCAATTTCTGGGACATCGACACGACGGGCCAGGCGGCGAGCGACGGCACCGGCCTCGACGTCGCGGAAGGGCTGACCACGGCGGAGGTGCAGGACACCGCCACCTTCCTCGGCCTCGCGCCGTTCGATTTCGCCAATGTCTGGGCGCCCGGGACGACCGACGGCGGCGGGATCTACCCCCAGATCTACACGATCGACCCGGTCGTCTTCGCCACGCCGGACCCGGTGACGGTACCCTACGGGGAGAATCCGACCCCGTTCACGGGCACCTTCGCGGGCGGCCCGCCACTCTACGTGTTCGGCGATGCCGGCGACACGCTCGACGCCGCGACCGTCTTCGCCGGCCTGGCCCCTCCGGCCACGGATGCGGGTATCTACGCCTTCGGCGGCTCCTCCACGGCCGATGCGGGCTCGGTCAACTACCAGGTGATCCACGCCCCCGAGGCGTTCGAGGTGACACCGCTGCCGCTGGAGATCACCGCGCTCGACCAGACGATGATGTATGGCGACGTGGTGCTCGACGAGACGCAGGGCACCGGCTGGGAGCTGACCGCGGGCACGCTCGTTGCGGGCGACAGTATCGACGCGGTGGATCTCGTGAGCGCCGGCGAGGCGCCCGGGGCCGATGTCGGGCTTTACGACATCGTCATCGAGAGCGTGACCGGCACCGGCCTGAACAACTATGCCATCGAGACGATCGATGCCACCGCCGACGCGCTGACCGGCCGGGGCCTGCGGATCGACCTGCGCCCGCTGGAGATCACCGCCTTCGACCAGACGAAGCAGGGGAACGACGATACCTTCGTGCTCGACGAGGCGCGCCCGGAGGCATGGGACATCACCTCCGGCACGCTGGTGGCGGGCGATTCCGTCGACGCGGTGGACCTGACGAGCGCCGGCGCGGCGCCCGGCGCGGCGCGCGGGGCCTATCGAATCGAGAGCGCCGGTATCAGCGGACTCGGCCTCGCGAACTACGCGATCAGCTTCGTGCCGGGCACCCTGACGGTGGATGCGATCACGCTGACGCTCGTCGCGCTCGACCAGACCAAGACCTACAAGGAAGACGGCTTTGTGCTGGACGAGACGGCCTTCTCGATCAGCGGGCTGGAAGCGGGCGACAGCGTCGAGTCCGTGTCGCTGTCGAGCCCCGGCGAGGCCTTCGGCGCCGATGTCGGCATCTACACCATCACGATCAGCGGGGCGGACGGCGTCGGCCTCGACAATTACGAGATCACCTTCGAGAACGGCTTCCTGACCGTGACGCCCGCGCCGCTGACGGTGAGCGCAAACGACCAGACCGCCGACCCGCAGCCCGACGGCATCGACCTCGGCACGACGGCCTTCACGGTGGACGGCCTGCGCCCGGGCGACAGCGTCGACGTGGTGCAGCTGGCGAGCGACGGCACCGCGCCCGGCACCTACGAGATATTGCCCTCGAACGCGACTGGCGCGGGCCTTCTGGGCGCCGGGGGCGACCCGAACTATGCGATCACCTACGTCTCGGGCGTGCTGACGATCAACGGCTTCCCGCTGACCATCACGGCCGGGGACCAGAGCAAGGTCTACAACGACACCGCCTTCGCCCTCGATCCGGCGGCCTTCAGCGTCGACGGTCTGCGCGAGGGCGACAGCGTCGAATCGGTCATGCTGACGAGCGACGGCGAGGCCGTGGGCGCGCCGGTGGGGGGCTACGACATCGTGCCCTCAGCGGCCGCCGGCACGGGGCTGGAGAACTACCGCGTCACCTACGAGAGCGGCGTTCTGACGGTGACGCCGGGAGAACTGATCATCGCGGCGGGCGACCAGCAGAAAGAGTACGGGGCGCCCGATTTCAGCCTCGACCAGGACGCCTTCTCCGTCTCCGGTCTCGTGGCGGGCGACAGCGTCGACAACGTGACCCTGTCGAGCGACGGGGCCGCGCTGTCCGCGCCGGTGGGGGGCTACGACATCGTGCCCTCTGCGCCGGTCGGCACCGGGCTGGAGAATTACGCCGTCACCTCCGAGAGCGGCGTTCTGACGGTGACGCCGGGAGAACTGATCATCGCGGCGGGCGACCAGCAGAAAGTTTACGGGGCGCCCGATTTCAGCCTCGACCAGGGCGCCTTCTCCGTCACCGGCCTCGTGGCGGGCGACAGCGTCGACAACGTGACCCTGTCGAGCGACGGGGCCGCGCTGTCCGCGCCGGTGGGGGGCTACGACATCGTGCCTTCCGCGCCGGTCGGCACCGGGCTCGACAATTATGTGCCGGTCTTCCGGGCGGGGACGCTGGCGGTGAACCGGGCGCCGCTGACGATCATCCCGCTCGACCAGACCAAGCCCGAAGGCGCGGACTTTGCGTTCGAGGGCACGGAATTCACCACCGACGGCCTGCGTCCAGTCAACGACGACGCGGTGACTTCCGTGGAGCTGACGAGCGAGGCGGCGGGGATCGGCGGGACGGAAGCGGGCTCGCCCTTCCCGATCTTCGCGGCCAATCCGCAGGGGCGCGGGCTGGCGAATTACGAGATCGCCACCGGCATCGGGACCTTCACGGTGACCGGGCAGGAGGGGATCGACAACGAGGACGTGCCAGACGTCATCATCCCGCCGCAGCTGCCCGGCCTTCCGTCCTTCACCAATCCGGACGCGATCCTCGTCGGTCTCGCCGAGTCGACGTCGGGCGCGGCCGCAGGACGCGCCACTGCGGGCGCCGATGGCGGCGGCGGGACGAGTCCGCAATCGCTGCAGGTCGCAGAGAGCGCGCTTGCAGTCATCACCCGCGCGTCGGACAGCCTCAGCGTCACGGCGGCGGTGTGCCGCGAAACGGAGGGACAGGTCACCGACTTCCTCGGCTGCATCAGCGACGCGCTCGATGCCTTCTCGGCGACGCTCGACCCGGCGCAGCTCGACCTCGCGCCGGAGCTGTCGAACGTGTCCTCGGCGGTGATCGTCGCGCGCCAGCGGATCGACGCGGCGCGCGCCCTGGCGACGCGGCGTCTCGCCGGGACCACGGATCCGGCGGAGCGGCGCCAGATCGAGCGCGAGGCGGTCGGCGAGGCGCGCGCCGCGCTCGCCGACGCGTCGGCCGAGATCTCGGCGGCGATCACCCTGATCCGCGCCGACGATCCGGAACTGGAGGGCGTGTTCCGGGCGCAGGGCGAGGAAGTGCTCACGGCCGTCTCTTCCGTCGATCTTGAACTGCAGCGGGCGGTGGGACTGTGATAGGAGGGGTGACGGGAAGAGAAAGCATGGGATTCTGAATGCCGCACGCCCTCCGCGTGGTTGCCCTGTCCTTGGTGGTGGTCGTCGCGGCCTGGCCGGCCCTCGCGGCGAGCCGGGTGGCGCTGGTGATCGGCAATGCCGAGTACGAGAGCGTCCCTGGCCTGGCCAATCCCGTCAACGACGCCCGGGACATTTCCGACGCGCTCGAAAGCCTCGGCTTCCAGGTCTTCACCGAACTCAACGCGACGAAGGCCGGGATGGAGGCCCGCCTCGAGGACTTCGCCGGCGCGGTGCGCGCCTCCGACGTGGCTCTGTTCTACTATGCTGGCCACGCCTTCCAGGTGGGCGGGCAGAATCAGCTCGTCCCCGTGGACCTCGAGACCGGCGCGCCCGAGGAGATCCTGGAGGATACGCTGCCGCTCGACCGCGTGATGGAGGCGCTCGACCAGGCGGGCGGGCTGAAGCTGGTGTTCCTCGACGCCTGCCGCGACAATCCGCTGGGCCTGTTCCAGGAGGGCCTTGCGCGCATCGGCGGCGGGGCGGATCGCTTCGTGTCCTACGCGACGCAGCCGGGCGCGGTGGCCTTCGACGGCGAGGGGCGAAACGGCACCTTCACCGCGTCGCTTCTCAGCCACATCCACACGCCCGGCCAGACGCTGACGGAGCTGATGATCAAGGTGCGGCGCGACGTCATCGCGGCGACGGGGGGCCAGCAGATCCCGTGGGAGGATTCCTCGCTCACCCGGCGCTTCGAGTTCCGCGAGGGGCTGCCCGCCACCTCGCCGGAGACGCTCCTCTATCAGGTCGCCGCGCGGACGGGCAACCGCGACCTGATGGCCCTCTACCTGGACCGCTACCCCGAGGGCGCCCATGCGGGCGACGTCTCCGGGTTCCTGCAGGGCGTCCCCGAGCCGGAGACGGCGACCGGCCAGCGTTCGCTCGCCGGGGCCGACCCGGAGGGCGATCAGCTCTGGCTTCTGGCGCAGCGCACCCGGCTGCGGCGCATCGCGGAATATTACCTGGAGCTCTACCCCGACGGCCGCCACCGCGAGGCGGCCCTGGCGATGGCCAACAACCTGCCCGAGGAGATCGACCTCGGCAACGGGCGGCTCTGCGAGGAGCTCGCCACCCATCCGCGCGACGCCACGGCGAACACGGCGGGCGTGCCCTTCTCCATATTGCAGCGCAACGCCGGGCGCGCGGTGGAGGTCTGCGCCGGCGCGGTGGAGCAATACCCCGAGGCGCCGCATTTCGTCGCCCTGCTGGCGCGGGCCACCGCGGCCGCTGGCCGGACGGAGGAAGCGCTCGCCCTCTACCGCGAGGCCGCCGGACGGGGCGATCTGCGCGCGATGGTCAGCCTCGGTCTGCTGATGGAGCAGGGCGAGGGCGGCGTGCCGCGCGATCCGCAGCGCGCGCTGGAGCTGTTCGAGCGCGCCGCCGAGGGCGGCAGCACCGACGGCGCCATCAACCTCGCCGTCGCCCTGTTCCAGGGCGAGAGCGTGCCCGCCGATCCGCAGCGGGCGGTCCGGCTGTTTCGGCAG
Source organism: Rhodobacteraceae bacterium HLUCCA09 (assembly GCA_001314685.1). Classification (GTDB taxonomy): domain Bacteria; phylum Pseudomonadota; class Alphaproteobacteria; order Rhodobacterales; family Rhodobacteraceae; genus HLUCCA09. The sequence continues at coordinate 32,905 of LJNT01000081.1, read as the reverse complement.
GCGTCCGAGCAGGGATCGGCCATCGCCACCTACAACCTTGGCATCCTCGCCAAGGACGGGGCGCTGGGCGAGGACGGGCGTGCCGAGGCCTTGCCGCTGCTGCGCCAGGCCGCCCGGCTGGGAGAGCCGCGCAGCTACCTCGCCGCGGCCGTCCTGCTGGACCGGGGCGAGGGCGTGCCGGCCGACCCCGACGAGGCGGCCAACATGCTCCTGCGCGGGGCCGCGTCCGACAGCGGCGAGGTGATATCGCTGCTCACCGAGAACGCCGCCGGGTGGGACCCGGCGACGATCCGCGCCGTGCAGTCGCGGCTGAAGGAGGCCGGCTACTACGTCGGCGCCTTGGACGGGATCGCCGGCCGGCAGTTCGAGCGCGCCCTGAAGGCGTGGCGCAACGGTGGCTTCGATGCGAGCGTTCTGGGCAGCTGAGCGGGCGGCGCCGCTCCGGGCCGTTGTCAGGCGCGGTCGCGCGCCGGTAGGCTCGGGCAGCGGACAAGAGGCGGACGGGGCGCATGGCGCAGAGATTGCGGGGCAGGAGCGGCCGACACAGCCTGGCGCGCGCGGGTGAGCGGGAGGCGGGCCCGCCTCTGCGCCTGCGCGACCGCGACGCCGCAGAGCGCCTTCTGCGCGACGGCGCGGCCGACCCGGCGCGGCTGGCGGCGCTGCGGCGCTGGGCGGTTGAGGCTGACCTGCTCGGCCCGCGCCCGCGCTCCCTGACGCCGGCGCTCGCCGACGCGCTCGTCCGCGAGCTGATCGCCCTGCGCCGGCTGCCCGTGCGCGCGCCCGGCACGGTGGCGGACGACCCGGAGACGCCCGGCGCGGAGCCGCCGCCGCCCGCGCCCCCGCCGCCCGCGGCGACGAAGACGGCAAAGCTCGTCGTCACCGTGAAGGATTGCGACGGCGAGCCCGTCGAGGAGGCGGAGGTGACGGCGGGCGCCCTCGGCCGCATGCAGACCGATGCGAACGGCATCGCCGATTACGGCAGGGTCCGGCCCGGCACCTACACGATCACCGCCGAGAAGCTGGGCCATTCCACAGAACGGTCCGGCCCGATCGAGGCCGACCGGAAGGTCGACGTGTCGGTGCCCGACGGCAGCCGCACACGGGTGGACCTGATCCAGCATCCGCAATGCGCCCATGTCTGCACCTGGGAGGGGCCGACCGCGCGCTGGGACTATTTCGGCTTCGACCACAAGACGGACATGGTCCCCCGCGGCAGCCCGACCGACGCCTACTGGGAGCCGGTTCCCGACCACGGCGCGCTCTCGGTGCCCGGCGACCGGATGAGCCGGGACGGCGCGCGCTGGGTCTCGGTGGCCGTGGGCGAGGAGGTGGCGTTGGAGATCACCTTCGACTTCAAGGATACCGAGTGCCTGCCCTGCATCCCGAACACCAAGTTCGAGGTGTCGCCCGGCAGCGTGGCCGAGGTGGTGACCAGGCAGATCGGGCGCAGGACGGCGGCCTTCGTCATCAAGGGCAAGGCGCCGGGCGAGGCGACGCTCAGGGGCCATTGCGATGGCCACGATATCGGCTGGTTCCACATCTGGTGCGAGAACGAGGCGGTGATCCGGATCGACGTGGCCAACCTCGTGACCGCGCGCGCACCGGCGAGCGGCTACGACCTGAGCGCGTTGCACTACCACTTCGCCGACATCTACCGGCAGGCGGCGATGCGCATCGACATGGTGGATCTCGGGCAGATCGAGGTGGGCACCCACCCGACCGTCGCGGCGGTGGAGGCGAACGGCTATCCGCCCACGGGCACGGCCGGACGGTTCCTGGACAAGTCCGGCTCGCCCCGGCCCTACGACAGCAAGGTGCAGGTGATCACCGCGCTCCACGCCGCGGCGAATTCGCGGCTTGCGGCGCGCACGAAAGGGCCGCTGCCGCGCACGGGCGCCTACCGGCTTTACTGGTACGTGCCGACGGCGGGTTGCTCCATCCTCGGCACCGTCATCAACATCGGCAGCAACGTGGGCTTCGTCTTCCGCGCCGATGGCGGGACCAGCCGGAACTCCGCCGCGCACGAATTCGGCCATTGCCTCGGCCTGCGCCATCCCAGCGATCCGTCGGCCGGGCCGCAATATCCCGTCCACTGCATCGGCTCGCTCGGCGGCACGGTCCCGTCCTGGCCCGCGACGAATACGGAGAACGCCGTCGCAGGCCGGGCGCCGCCGAGGCCGGGCGCCCACGGCAACGTGATGCAGAACGACCCGGCCAATCTGATGGGATACTGGCACGACCGGCCGAACCGGAAGCCACTGCGCTATCTGCAGTGGAGGGCCGCAAGCAGGAGCTGAGCCATGGTCATTCTCGATACCTGTCCTCCCGCCGTCATCGAACGGATCGAGACGGCCGATCTCGGCTCATCGGAGAACGCGATGCTGTTCTCGTGGATCGCGAGCATGGCCGAGCTGGAGTGCCAGGCCGCCGCGGTGCCGGCCGTGGCGGAGCGGCTCACCGCACGGAGCCACCCGCTGGTGATCGACGATTTCTGTTCCTCCGTCGCGACCTATGCGCGCTTCCTTCCCGAGGGGGCGCTGGGACGCGTCCGCGCCGCCTACCGGCGCATTCCCTACCGCGACGCCTACGCCCCCTCCTATTTCGCGGGGCTGCGGGCGACGGGGATCGACCTGCGCGCGCATCTGAAACCCCGCGTGACGGAGGACTGGTCCTTCACCCATCCGCGGCGGAACGCGGCGACGTGGCACTACTACCTCTATCTGGCGAGTCTCGGCGAGACCGGCGCGCTGGAGAGGCTGGCGGAGAAGATCGCCGCGACGGAGTACGGCAACGACGTGGCCAACCTGCTGGCAAGCCTCGCGGAACTGAAGGCCGACGGGGTAGACGAGGTGCTGCGCCGCTACGTGGACGACCCGCGCACATCCGACGCGCCGGAGGGGCCGGGTGCGACCGTGGGCGAGCTGGCGCAGATCCACCTGCTTACGCGGTCGGCGGAGTAGGCAGGCCGCTCAGAAGCGGCCCTCGGCGCTCCATTCCTCGAGCTTTTCCTCGCTTACCTGGAAGTGCATGGAATCCTCCACGCTGCGCCAGTGGGCGCCCCAGACCCAGCCTTCCTCCAGGAAGAAGTCGGCCACGAAGATCAGCGCGCATTGCGTGGCCCCGTCGCGGAATGCGTCGAGTTCGCCGTCGATCTTGAGGTCGATGGCGAGGCCGAAGGAGTGGGAGGAGAAGCTCGACGATCCGCGCGTCGCCCGCACGCAGAGCCCGCCGGCGGTGCCGAGCTTGGCGTGGAGCGCAGGCTCGGCCGCCTCGATCCGCGCCATGACGCGCTTGAAGCTCTCCATCGCCGGTTCCAGCATCGTCACGCGGACGGGGCCGACCTGCTCGGTGCGCAGCATGTCCTTCAGGCGCGGGTTCGTCATCGGGCGGCAGGTCTGGTCGATCGAGTCTCGGGGGCGGCCGAGAATGCGGACCATGTCGCTGGAGCTGGGCGTGGTGAGGCCGGTGTCGCGCGCCCGCTCGGGGATGATGAATTCCTCGGTGTTGCAGATATCGAGGGATACGGGCACCACGTCGCGGCCGGTGGTGCCGTCCGTGTCCGGGCTGCCGGGGGCGTAGCCGCCGCCCGAGGGAACCGCGGCCAGCTCGCGGCGCAACTCGGTGATCTCGTTGGAAAGGGCCGTAACCTGGCCCTCGAGAGAGGCGACCCGCTCCGAAAGGCCCTGCCCCTCCGTCGCGCCGGCCTCGAGATCGTCGACGCGGGCGATCAGAAGCTCGCGGGCGATCTCGGCGTCGTAGACGGTGCGGGCGAGTTCCTCGGGCGTGCGGGCGGGCCCCCTGTCGCGCTCCGGCAACAGGGCGACGACGCCGAGCCCGACGAGGGGCAACGCGAGAACAACGATGGCAGCGATGACGATGTGGACAGCGCGCATGGGACCGATGCATAACGACAGGAACCACTGTACACGTCGTGCAGATGCACGCAATCGAGCAGCGTCTGTCCCGAAGCGCATCCCGCGATACCGGCATCTCGAGGAGACTTCGCCATGACATCCATTCCCAAGCGCATGCTACCCTTGGCACTCGCCTGCCTGCTCGTCACGCCGTCACTCGCGGCCGCGCAGGATGCCGGGGCGATGGAGGCCGGCGAGATCGGCAGCCGGCTCGACCAGCAGGTCATGACCGGCAAGACGCGCGGGCTGCGCCTCGGCGTGTCTGAGGGCGAGGTTGGGACCGATCAGCAGGAGACCGGCGCCTCGCTCGACTACTCGACCTACGATGACGAGATGGCCGTCTTCTCCGCCATCGCGTTCGACCTCGATTCGGCGGCGATCCGCGCGGACCAACGGCCGAAGATCGACCGGATGTGCGAGGGCATGCGCGAGGCGGAGACGGCGGAGGAGTTCGTCGTGATCGGCCACACCGACGCACTGGGCGATGCGAGCTACAACGAGCGGCTGTCGCTCCTGCGCGCCCAGGAGGTGAAGCGCTACATGGTGGACAATTGCGGCTTCGCGTCGGAGCAGATCGAGGCGGTCGGCGTGGGCGAGCAGGCGCCCCTTCCCGGGTCGGATCCCAACGCGTCCGAGAATCGCCGCGTGGAACTCCAGGCCCGGGCGTCGAGTTGACGCGGTGCCCGGCCGGATCGGGGGGGCCGCGGAATGAATGGGTCGTCGGCCATCTTCAGTACCGGCGAACTGCTCAACAACACCTACCGCATCGAGGCGGCGCTCGGTCAGGGCGGGACGTCGGAGGTGTATCGTGCGCGCAGCGAGATCACCGGCAAGCTCGTCGCGCTGAAGGCGCTGCGCTCGGAATTCGCCAGTAACGAGGACTACGTCACCCTGCTGCGGCGGGAGGAGGAGATCCGCGAGATCTCACACCCCGCCATCGTGCGCTATCACCACAACCAGCGCACAGCCGACGGCGTCGTCTTCCTGGTGATGGACTATGTCGACGGCGTGCGGCTGGAGGACCGGCTCAAGGGCGGCGGGATGCGCGCCGACGAGGTGCTGACCGTCGCCGAGAAGGTGGCGGGTGGCCTCGCCGCGGCACACGCCTACGGGATCGTCCACCGTGACCTGTCGCCCGACAACATCATCCTGCGCGACGGCGACCCGGCCCGGCCCGTCATCATCGATTTCGGCATCGCCAAGGACGTCCGCCCCGGCGCCGAGACGATCGTGGGCAGTGAATTCGCCGGGAAATACGCCTATGCCGCGCCCGAGCAGTTGCATGGGCAGAGCGATTCCCGCGCCGATATCTACGCGCTTGGGGCGCTGCTGTTGCAGGTGTTCCGCGGCGCACCGGCCGAGGCCGGGCGCAACCTGCTGGAGGTGGTGGAGCGCAAGAAGCGGCCGCTGGACACGGCGGGGGTGCCCGAGCCGCTGAAATCGATCATCGACCGGATGACGGCGCCCGACCCGGAGGACCGCTTCCAGAGCGCCGATGAGATTATCGCGGCGATCCGGAACCCGGCGGCGAGCCTTGCGGCGCCGGCCTCGGAGGATGCGACCGTCATCGTGCCGGCCGGCTCCCGGCCGGGTGGCACCGCCTCGACGGCGCCAGCCGCCGCCGGGGCTCGGGGGGCGCCGGTGACGTCTTCGCCCCCGGGGGCCTGGGCTGGCGGCGCGGCGGAGACGCCGAAGCGCCGGGGCGCATGGCCGGCCCTCGCGGGGCTCGCGGCGCTCGCCGCGGCGGGGGGCGGGGCCTGGTATGCAGGTCTCTTCGATCCGCTACTCGGCGCGCCGCTGGCGGATCCCTTCACCCTCGAGATCGTGCACCCGGAGGACGGGCGCGTCACCGTCGCAGGCTACGTCACCTCCGAGGAGATGCGCGCCGCCCTGTCCGAGCGCGCCGCCGCGGCGGACGGGACGGCGGAGCTGTCGCTCGCCAGCGGAAACATCGCCGAGACGTGGGACGACGAGGTGCTGTTCCTGCTGGACAGCCTAGAGCCGCTGCAGGAATGGCGCGTCGCGCTGTCGGACAATGCCGCCACCGTCACCGGACTGACGGAAGACCCCGCCATGCGTGAGGCCGTCGACGTGGCCGTGGCCGAACAGCTCGGGACGGGCGGCGTGCGCGGCGATGTCGAGATCGTGCTCGGCCCGCGCCTGTTGCCGCCGAGCCGCCTCCGCCCGGTGCTGGAGGATCTGGCCGATTGCGGCCCGCTCGCCCTCGTCGATCCGCCCGCGGTCGGCTATTCCTTCGGAGACCGCATCGCCGTCGCCGGGGCGGTGTCGAGCCCGGAGACGGCGGCCGATCTGGAGGATGCGCTCGCCGCGCGCATCGGCGACCGGCGCGTCGCGCTCGACCTCGACATCCTCAACCCCGTGCTGTGCAAGATCGACGCCGCGCTTCCCTCGGCACCGTCGGGCGGCATCGATATCGGCTTCGACGGGGGCGACGGCGCGCCCGAAGGCGGCCCGTTCATCCCGGGGGAGAGCATCACGATCACGGTGACGCTGCCGCCGGAGATCGTGGACGGCTACATCTTCGTGGTGGCGATCTCCGTCACCGAGCAGGTGCTGCCGCTGCTGCCCAATCCGTCGATCCCGCGGGATAACGCCGTCGCGGCCCTGCGCGACGGGCGGGAGGGCGCCGTCACCGTCGAGATGCCCGTCGTGGAGGTGGACCCGGCGCTGTTCGGGCGCAACGCGATCCTCGTCATCCATTCCGACACGCAGATCTTCGACGGGATGCGGCCGATCGAGTCGGTTGCGAGTTTCGCCGAGGCGCTGCAGGAGCGCAGCGGGCCGATCCAGAGGCTCGACAGCCGGATCCTGGCGACGGCGCCGCAGCGGTGATGCGTGCTCTCTCTCAGGGGCAATCCACCACGATGATGGAGATGTTGTCGGCCCCGCCTCCGGCGAGCGCGATGGAGAGCAGCCGCTCCGTCACCGTTTCGAGCGGGGCGGAGGCGAGCACCGCGCCCAGCGTCGCGAAATCGGCGTAGCGCGTCAGCCCGTCCGAGCAGAGCAGGAACCGGTCTCCCGGCAGCAGGTCGCCGCGCACCTTGTCGAGTTCCAGCACCTCGCCCACTCCGACCGCGCGGGTGATCGCGTTGGAACCGGGATGCGCGTCCGCCTCGTCCCAGGTGAGCTGTCCTGCGGCGACGAGTTCGCCCACGACCGAATGGTCGAAGGTGAGCAGCTCGATCCGGCCGGCGCGGAGCCGGTAGAGGCGGCTGTCGCCCGCCCAGAAGGCGACGAAGTGGCCATCGGTGAGCAGCAGGGCGACCACGGTCGCGCCGATCGTGGCGCCGCCCCGGCGCCGGGCTTCGGCGATGAGCGCGGCATGGGCGGAGAGGATCGCGTGGCGCAGGTCGTGCATCCGCTGCGCCGGCGCCTGCGTCGGCGGGAGCGCCGCGACATGCTCGACGACGGTCTGGGAGGCCAGATCCCCGGCATCGTGGCCACCCATCCCGTCGGACACCATCCAGATGCTCAGCTCGGGCAGGGCGAGGACGGCATCCTCGTTGACCTTGCGCAGGAGGCCCACATGGGTGCGGGAATTGTGGCGCGGGGCTCTTCTCACGGTGCGGCCCCGGCCGGGGTGCCGGGCCAGAGCTCGGCGGCCGGATCGAAGAGCGCGGCGGCGGCCTGCGGCCCGGGCAGGCCGTCGGCCGCGAGGTGGCGCGCGCCGTCCTCGGTCGCGGTGCTCCACACCGAGGGCGCCGCGAATCCGGCGCAGAACTCGGCCGCGCCGAGGGCGCAGAGGCCGGAGGTGACGCCGGGGGCGCGCACCAGCCGCATCCCCGTCGCGGCGCTGCGCAGGGGCGCCCGGACCGGGCCGGGCAGCGTCACGCCGGCGAGCCCGTGGGCCAGCGCCGCCTTCGTCGCGCCCTCCTCCAGCATGGCGCGGGCGAGGGTCTCCAGCCGGTCGAACCCCTCCCAGGCGCCGTGCAGCGCGGCCGGCGCGGCCCCGCCCAGCGGCGCGGCGAGCGTCAGCGGGAACAGGCGCCCGACAGTGTCGACCGACGGCATGAGCACGCCCACAACCGAAGCCGGCCCTGCGAGACCCGCCGAAAGGGTGAAGCGCCAGACGGGGGCCGTGAGGTAGCAGTCCTGCCAGCGCGGGCCGAGGGCGCTGCGGGCCCGCGTGAGCGTCTCCTGCAGCCAGTCGTCCCACGGGGCGACGAAGCTGCGGGGCAGGGACAGCTGGAAGAAATCCCCCAGGGCGGGGATCTTTCCGTAGGCGCCGAAGGGCGCGCGCTCCTGTGTGACGTCCATGTCAGAAGGTTTGCGGGCAGCTGAATTGCTCCAGCGCCTCCAGGGCGAACGGGTTGCGGACGGAGCCGAGCTGCATTTCGAAGACGGCGGCCCGCGGGCCCACCTGGAACAGCAGGCGGCGACGGTCCGGCGCCGAGCCCCGATTGATGCGGGCGGCGTCCATCATCCGGAACCATGCCCAGGCGCCATCGTAGCGCAGCACGCTTTCGGAGTTCTGCAGCAGCGGGGAAAAGGCCACCTGCGAGACCCCGACGCTGCCGGGCCAGGTGATGCGGCCCTCGGGCTTGCGCCGCGGACTCATGGAGACTGTCTGGCCGTGGATCTCCAGCTCCACCGCGTCGGCGTCGCGGGGGATCAGCCCGTCGACGATCTCGAAGGTGACGTCCGGGGTGGTGCCCCCGCGGAAAAACGTGTCGCGGATCTCGCGCGCCCGCTGCATCTGCAGGAGTACGGCGTCGGAGATGCCGAGGTCGGTCTCGCCCGCGCTCTGCCAGCGCCACGGCGTGGTGCCCATGTTGACGTGCTCGGCGAGGGTCTCGTCGATGAAGCGGTCGATCCGGCCGCCGAAGCCGAAAAGCTCGCCGAAATCGGCGATCGGGATGTCGGCCTTGGAGCGGCGGTCGAACGGGAAGCGGCCATCTGTCGCCTGCGCGCAGAAGGCGCCGGTCTCGCGCCAGGCGGCGTTGATCGAGGCGCGGGTGCCTTCGGCCGAGATGCCGGAGGCGCCCTGCACGATCTGCGCGGCCCAGCGCTGGAGCGGCCCCTCCTCCTGCGATGCGGCGTCCTTGAAGGCCGCGAGCGTGGCGGCGAGTTCCGGCCCCGGCGTCGGCGAGCGCTGGATGCTGAGCGCGTTGAGCTCGCGCGCGACGTCCTGCAGGCGGGCGACCACGGCGCCCAGGCGCGACGGCCGGTCGCCTTCCGAGGCCACGAGGTCGTGCAGCCATGCGAAACGCTGCTCCACCGGCTCTCCCGGCAGCGTCGGGGCCGGGCCGCCCCCGTCGGCGCGCCGCTGCGCGTCGCGGAGGGCCGCCCGCCCCAGGTTGCCGCCGACGCGTCCGGCCGCCTGCGTCGCCTGACGCTCCAGCGCCGTGCCGACGGCGCTGTCGCCGCCGTCCTCGGCCTCCGCCGGCTCGGGAAGGCGGGTGAGCGAGGTCTGCGCGGCGACCTCCTCCAGCACGGCGACGATGGGGGAATTCGGCCCCGCGAGCGCGTTCGTCACCGTCGCCGCGTTGCCGAGGCTGTCCATCGGGATGACGTCGAGATCGCCGAGGATCTCCTGATAGTGGCGTATGTAGTCGGTATAGTAGAGGCCGAGGACATCCTCCGTCAGCGCGTCGAGTTCGGCGCTGCCGGCCTCGATCTCGTAATCCGGGCCGAGGACCCAGCTGTCGCGCTGCAGCCGGGCAGCGACCTGCTCCGCCTCGGGCAGGAACACGTCGTGGAAGCCTGTGAAGGTATAGATGCCCGGCACCCCCTCGCTGAGCGGCCGGCCCGAGGAGCGCACGATAGTGTTGTCGACGGTGATGACGTCATCCAGCCGCCAGGTCGGCACGCTGCGGGCCGCCGTGCTCTCGGTGATGCCGGTATAGACGCGCTGCGCCTGCGGCATCTGGGTGAGCACCTCGCGCACCTTGTCGACGAGATCGGCGTTGAGGGCGATCTTCTCCATCGGCTGCGACAGCAGCGCGTCGAGATGGATCTCGAGATCGGCGCGCAGGTCGGCGCGGCTCGCCCCGGGGTAGAAATAGGCCCAGTCGGCCGCCATCCAGTCCTTGACCTGGGCGGTGTTCATCGGCCCGGCCAGGCCGAGCATGAGGTAGATCTTCAGCGCTTCGTAGAGCAGTTCGGGGTGGTTGACGCTGCCCTGCATCTGGTCTTCCAGCCGCCACAGCAGTCGCGGCAGGAAGTGCTGGTTGAGCGCCTCGCGGTAGGTGATGCGCGCCTCGTCGGCCAGCACGCGGCCCTGGTAGAGGCCCCAGCCATGGCCGTCCGGCACCCCCTCGTCGGCGGAGGCGGGGCCGGCGGGCAGGTCGCGCAGCGTGTTGAGGGCGGGCACGACGAGCGTCACGTCGCTGTCGGCCACGGGGCTCGGCGGGATCGCCTCGGCGGTCTCGCGGTAGGCGCGCAGCCCGTCGGAGACCTCGGCGGCCATGGCCCGGTTGTTGAGGTAGCTCATGGTCCAGACCGTGCCCATGGCCGCGACGGCGGCGAGCGCGGCGGCATAGGCGCCCCGCCGTGTCCAGCGCACGCGCCGTTCCACCCGGTCGTCGGCGGAGACGAGGCCGGCCTCGGGGAACATCACGCCGGTGAAGAGCCGCGTCAGGAAGTAGGAGCGCCCCGTGCCGCGGCCCGTGCCGATGGCCTGCCGGCCGATGCCGAAGGTGCGCGCCATGCCCATCATCAGCCGGTCGATGGGCGCTCCCTCTTGCGTGCCTGAGGTGAAGTAGACGCCGCGCAGGAACTGGCGGTGCTCGAACCGGCTCTCCTGGAACAGCTCCTCGAGGAACGCCCTGGCCACGGGGCGGAGCGAGGCAACCTGCGCCGGGAAGCCGGCGATGAGCGCGCGGCGCCCCGGGTCGGTCTCCGATTGAAGGCGCTCGAGCATCTGGGCGTTCAGCCGCTCCAGCAGGGCGTCGAACTCGGCGTCGAAGCTCGCCACGGGAGATTCCGTCGCCCGGCCCTTGATCAGCGGCAGGGTGAAGCCCCAGACCTGCCCGCGCTCCTCCTTGCCGAGATGATCGAAGAACTCGGTGAAGCCGGCGACGAGGTCGGCCTTGGTGAACATCACGTAGACGGGGAAGCGGATGCCCAGCTTCTCGCGCAGCTCGCCCAGCCGGCGGCGGACCGCGCGGGCATGGCCCATCTGGGTGATCTCGTCGCTGTTGGAGAGGTCCGACAGGCTGATCGCCACCACGGCGCCGTTGATCGGCTGGCGGCGGCGATGCTTCTTGAGGATCGACAGGAAGCCGAGCCACGCTGCGTTGTCGAGCTCGGCATCGCTTTCCTGCGTGGTGTAGCGGCCCGCAGTATCGACCAGCACGGCCTCGTCGGTGAACCACCAGTCGCAGTTGCGCGTGCCGCCGACGCCCGCGAGCGACTCGGTGCCCATCTCGTCGGCCAGCGGGAAATGCAGGCCGGAATTGACGATGGCGGTCGTCTTGCCGGCGCCCGGGGGGCCGACGATGATGTACCACGGCAGCTCGTACAGATGCACGCGCCCGCGCTTGGAGCGGCGGAGCATCTTCAGCGCCGCGCGCAGCTTCCCGCGCAGCTCCGAGAGCTCCTCCGTCACCGCCTCGTCCTCGGCCCCGCCCGCGGCGGGGGCGGCGACGACATCCTCGGCCAGCGCCTCGTCCTTGCGGTTGCCGCGCAGCAGTATCAGCAGGATGATCAGCAGCAACAGGAGCCACAGCACGGCGAGCCCCACGAGGCGGCCGAACACCGTCGCGAAGGGCCGAGCGTCGCCGAAGCCGATGAAGCCGCCGACCAGCCACAGGGCGGCCGACAGCACGATGCCGACGATGATCGTGACGCCGATGCCGGAGGTGAGGAAACGCAGCACGGCCTTCATCCCTCCTCCTCCCGCACGAACAGGATCTCGATCCGGCGGTTGAGCGCGCGGCCCTCGGGCGTGGCGTTGTCGCCGATCGGCTCGGCGTCGGCACGTCCCTCGGCCGACAGCCGCGAGGGGTCGTCCATCAGGCTCGCGAGCTTCTGCTTCACGCTATCGGCCCGGGCGAGAGAGAGGTGGCGGTTGGAGGGGAAGCGCGCGGTGTTGATCGGGATGCTGTCGGTGTGTCCGACGACGATCACCGGGCCCTGCCCGCCGTCCTTGTCGTCGAGCGCGTTGGCAACACGGGTCAGGGGCTCGTCGAAGGCGGATTGCAGCGAGTCCGAACCCGAGCCGAACATCCCCGAGCCCTTGATGCGGATGCGGATCACGTTGCCGTCCTGGTCCACCTCGACGAGGCCGGCCTCGATCTCCTCGGTCAGAAAACCCGAGACGCGGGCGACCGCGTCGGGCTCGGTCACCGGCGGGATCTCCACCGCCGGGGCGCGCCGCTCCAGCGCGGCCGGCGCCTCGGAGGCGAGCGCGGCGAACTGGCCCGCGAGCCGGTCGGTGGAGCGGGCGAGCAGGATGTTCAGCGTCATGAAGGTGACGAGCAGGACCGCGGCGGTGGCACCGATGGCAATCCACACCGGCTTCCAGGCCGAGAGCGGCTTGTGCGGGCGGTTCACCCCCTTCCAGCGGGGGGAGATGTCGCGCTCCACGTCGCCGCGCTGGGCGCGGATGATCCGCGCCAGCCCCGAGCGGATCTCCATGTGCTTCTCGGCGCCATTCGGATCGACCCGCAGGCGGCCCTCGAAGCCGAGCGAAAGGCAGAGATAGAGGAATTCCAGCAGGTCGATGTTGCGCCCGGGATCCTGCTCCAGCCGGGCGAGCAGGTCATAGAAGCGGTCGCCGCCCACCGTCTCGCGGTGGAAGGTCGCCACCATGCTCTGCTGCGCCCAGACCGAGGCGCCGCCCCAGGGGGTGTTGAGCACGACGTCGTCGATCGTGGCGCAGATGGCGTAGCGGGCGATCTTGATCTGCTGTGGGTCGATGCCGGCAGCGAGCGCGCGGCTCTCGAACTGGCGCACCTCGGCCACGACGGAGCGGCGCAGCGCCTCCGGGTCGGGGTGCTGGGCGCGATTGCGCGTGCGCGAGATCAGCGAGAACAGGGTCGAGGCCTCGGCCACGAGCGGGTTCGGCCCGGTGCGCCCGGCCGACAGGAGCGCCGCGTCGCCCGTGGGCTCGACGGCCGGTTCGGGCGCGGGCTGCCGCGGCGGGGGCGCGGGCGCGGACGGCGCGGGCGTGCCGAGCGCGGCGGGCCGACCGGCGGGCCGGGGGCGCACGACGGTCTTGTCCGTGTCTTCCGGCTCGGCGAAAGGATCGTTGTCGGACATGGTGTCTCCCTTGCGCGCGCAGCCCCCGGCTCAGCCCTGGCGGATCGCCCAGAGCTCCAGCTGGAGGCCCGGATAGTCGCCCGCCACATGCACCGCGATCCCGCCCGAGGTGCGCATCTTGCCCCAGTAGGGATTCGCCGAGTCCAGCTCGAAATATACCACGTTCGCGTTGTACGGGATCTGGCGCGGCGCCACCGGCATGGGCCGCATCGGGATGCCCGGCAAGGCGGAGTTGACGAGCTGGCGGATCTCCTCCACCGGGCCGATCTTGGCCTGGCCGGCGAAGTGGCGCCGCACCGTCTCGGCCGCCACGTCGCTCGACACTGCGAGCACGAAGCTCGCGTTGCCCAGAAGCTTGCGGTCGGCGATGACGCCCACGTGGATGCCGTGCTTGCGCAGCTCCAGCGGGATCGCCACCGCCGTCTGCTCCAGCACCGCGGACAGGTAGGCGCGCAGGTCGCGGATCACGGGCTGGAAGGAGGCGGTGAGGTTGTGGTGCTGGTAGCTCGGCCAGCGCGGCGCCGTCTTCTCCGGTGCCATGAACGTGGCCAGTTCGCCTGCGAGCGAGGCGCAGACGCGGTAGATCGCCTCCGGGTGCACGTTCTCCACCTGCCGCAGGTGGCGTACCAGCGGCAGCGCCCGGTTGATCGCCTGCAGCAGCAGGAAATCCTGGATCTCGGCCGCGCCCCTGGCGCCGCCGGTCTGGGTGAGCCGCCCGGCGAGCGCGGTCATGCGATGCTCCAGCAGGCCCTCGAGCTCGTCGAGGAAGGCGGCGAGCGGCGGGGCGGCGCGCACGTCGAGGCAGGTGGCCATGAAGGCACTGTCGAGCACCACCTCATTGTCGGCGCGCACCTCGATGATCCGCGCGACCGGGATCACCAGCCGGTCGGCGAGATCGTCGACGTCGAGCGCGAATTGCAGGCGCAGCTTGCCCACCGCCAGCGTCGTTGCGGCGCGGCCCGTGCCCATCGTGTCCGTCACCTCGAGCTCGGCGGCGCGCAGCCGCGCGGCGGACAGCTCGGCGCCCGAAAGGTCGACCTCCGGGGCGCCCTGCCGTCGCTGCGGCACGGTGAGGTGGACAATGCAGTCCTTGATGTTGGAGGGCACTTCCAGCGCGGGGGGGTGATCCTCCACTTCCGGCAGGCGGAAGACCGTGCCGTCGGGTGTCAGCCCGGAGGCGCTGCGCAGGGCGAACTGGCCGACCTTCAGCGTCTCCTGGTCGATCTCCAGCCGGTCCACGCCCCAGGCATAGGGCGCGATGCGCGCGGCGAGACCCGCCACGAGCGCCTCGGCATACCGGTCTGCCTGCTGAAAGTGGTGGGGCTGCAGGAACAGGCCCTCCGTCCAGAGAACCTTGCTCTCCCAGCTCATCGGGCGGGGCCCCCGCAGATCTGCGACTCGGTCATTTCAGCCTTTCGAGTTGATCCTGGTAGGCGCGCGCGAATTCGCGCCGGAAAAGGTCGCGGAAATCCGCCTCGGCCTCGTCGGCGAGCGCGGCGTAGGCCTGGGTGTAGGCCTCCCACGACAGCGCCTTGCGGCCCTTGAACATGCCGCCGAGGCCGCCCGACCTGCCCTCGATCGCGGCCTCGAGCTTCTCCGGGGCGAGGCGCTCGAGCAGACCGCGCATCGCCGCCTGCAGGCCGGTGACCATGGCGACCTCGTGCGCCTTGATGTCGGCGATGGCCTGGTCGGCGGCCTCGACGGCGTCGAGATAGCCCGGCTCGTTGCGCACCATGACCGACACCGCCTGCTCGGCGCTCACCGACCATTTCAGCGGGCTGTTGCCGCCCGAGGCGAGCCGCGTGCGCTGGATGCCGAACTCGTCCTTGATGTCGGTGCGCGTCATCAGCACCTCGCGCAGGCCCTGCACCATGATGCGCGTCATGTGCCCCATGCGCGACATCACGGCGGCGAGCTCCTCCTCCGTCACGGCGCCGCTGCCGACGCCGAGCGCGTCGAGATAGGCGGCGACGGCGGCCTGGGCCGCGTCCGGCGCTGGCCCCGCCCGCGCCTCGGCGGGCCGGGCCGCGGGCCGGGGCGCGGCGGGCGGCGCCTTGGGTTCGGCTGGGGCGGGGCCGGGGCGGCTCGTGACGGCGGGCGTCTCCAGCCAGGCGCCGGCAGAAGCGGTCTGCTCCGGCCCGTCGCCGGGTCCGGGCGGCGCGTCCGCGAGCGGATCCGGCGGGGCAGGCGGGTGCGGCGACATGGGCGTTTCCGGCCCCTCCACCGCGATGCCGACGCGGCCCGGGGCGGGCGGCGCCTCCTCCTCCGCCGCAGGGCCGGGCAGGGGCGTCTCGGGGGGTGGTTCTGCGAAGGGCGTGCCGGCGGGCGCGTCGTCGTCCGGGCCGATGCCTTCGAGCAGGTCGTCCCAGTCGTCGGGGATCTCGACGGTCTGCGGCGCCCCGATCGCGACGTGATCTTCAAGCGCGGCGTTGTGCGATGAGAAGCTCGGCCCTTCATGCACGGGCTCGCCCGAGGGCGGAAGCAGATCATCGTCGGCGAGCGGCGGCAGGACGCCGTCATCGCCCAGATCGGGGCGGCGGACGCCGGTATGGCC
Organism: Rhodobacteraceae bacterium HLUCCA09; assembly: GCA_001314685.1. GTDB lineage: Bacteria > Pseudomonadota > Alphaproteobacteria > Rhodobacterales > Rhodobacteraceae > HLUCCA09. Next base: position 17,212 of record LJNT01000081.1, on the reverse strand, counting down.
CTTCGGCGCCTCGCCCAGCAGCTCGTCGAGGAAATCGCCGCCGCCGCCGGGGTCGTCGAGCAGATCCGCCGTCGACACCCGGCTGGCATCGCCGGGCGAGACGGCCTCCTCCGCCAGAGGGTCGGCGATGCCGCCGCCGGCCGGAGCGCGCAGGATCTGCACCATCAGCTCGTAGGGGCCGATGGTAAGGATGTCGCCGTCGTTCAGGGGCGTGGGCGCCGCGCCGAGGGGTGTCTTGCCGTAATTGAGGAAGGTGCCGTTGGAGGAATGGTCGCGCACCAAGATCTCGCCGTCATGATCCTCGATCACGGCGTGGCGCTTGGACACGGTTCGGTCGGGATCGGGCAGGACGAGGTCGTTGTCGTCGGCGCGCCCGATAGTGAGGCTGGGCCCGCGCATTTCGGTCGGCGTGGCGCGCCCCGGCACGCTGCCCGTCGACTGGAAGTGAAGCGTCACGCCCATGTCGCGTCAGCCTCCCGTGATGACCGTGGGCGCCCCGAAGACGACTACCCCGCCGCAGCCGCAGGCGCTGCCGAGGCGCGCCGCCGGCAGGCCTTGAATCAGCACCGTGAACGATCCCACCGCGATGGGATGCGGCGCCGGCGGCGGCGGGACGACGCCAAGGGCGAAATCGGTAATTCGCGCCGCCGGCAGGCCCATTACCAGAACCGGGACGGCGCAGATCCCGGTAATCGGCGTGGGGCTGCCGCGGGTACAAGCGCCTACATGCGGGTCTGTCAGACGCGCCTGCAGCATGTCACTCCTCCACTGCCTGCGCCGGATCGATCCCGGCCTCGGCGAACGCCTGCTCCTGCGGCGAGGGCGGGGCAGGCGGCACCGGCAGGCGTCCGTCGCCGCCGCGGGCGATGTCGAGCGCGCGGTCGGCGAGCGTGTCCATGTAGGGCTCCGCCCGATCCTCCATCGCGCCGATCGCGATCGTCACCATGCCGAACACGAAGGCCGGGACGGCGCCGGGCGGGGCCTCGTGCGCCTGCATCTCGCCCAGGCCGAGCTTGCCGTCGTGCATGGCGACGGCGCGGGCAAGAAGCGTCGTGTCGTCGTCCGGCTCCGCGGCCTCGATGGTCGCTGCCGCCGCAGCGCGCGTCTCGTCGCCGGGCTTGAACACCCAGATCTCCGCCGCGGCGAGCGGCGGCGGCACCGGCGCGCCCTCGGTCACGGCGTCGCGGGCGGCGAGGCAGCCCCACCAGATCGCCTCGCGCGCGGGCAGGGCGGCTGCGAGCAGGCGCAGCATGTCGATCCGCTCGCCGCGCTCCGCGAGTTCGGCAAGCACGGCCTCGACGGGCGCGGCGGCCGGTGCGGCGATCTCGGCCGTCAACTTCGTGTTCGCGGCCGCAAGGAGCCGCGCGGCGGGCTGCCGCGGGATCTTCCTGAGGTCGCTGAAGCGGTCGGCCATGGATTCTGTCCCTAGTTGATCAGCGTGATGCCGCCCTTGAGCATCAGCATCGCGGTGCCGTCGACCTTTGTCATCGGCGCCTTCACCTGCGTCATCGCCGTGCCCTCGATCTTTACCATCAGGCTTTTGATCTCGATGCTCGCGGGTGTCATCTTGATGGTACTCATCCCGCACTTGAACTCGATGCCCGTCATCGCCTGTTCGGAGATCTTGCCGAGATCGACCTTCACCGTGCGGTTGCCGAGCTTCAGGTTCACCGTCTCGTTGCCCATGTTCAGGGTGCGCTTGTGATTGCCCTGCTTGATCGTCTCGGTGACGTTTCCGGTGACGGTCAGGTCGGACTTGCCCTCGATCGTCTCGGCCTTGTTCTTCTTGACGTAAAGCGTCTGGTTGCCGGACTCGACGCGGTGGGTGTGATCGCCCGTCTTGACCGTTTCGCTGAGGTTGCGGTGGACGGTCACGTCCATGTCGCCCTTGTCCTTCTTCTCCAGCCCGACGGTGATCTTGGCGTCGTTCTTGACGACCTGGGTGTAGTCCTTCTCGGCCTGGAAATGGACCTCTTCCGCGCCCTTCTTGTCCTCGAACCTGAGTTCGTTGAAGCCGCCGCCACCCTTCGACGAGTTCGTCCTGATGCCCGTCTGCGTCATGTTCTCGGGCAGCTTGTAGGGCACCTTGTTGGCGCCGTTGTAGAGCGAGCCGATGCAGAGCGGGCGATCGGGGTCGCCCTCCTCGAAGACGATGGCGACCTCGTCGCCGATGCGGGGGATGACGATCATGCCGAAGCCGGCGCTGGCCCAGGGCGTCATCACGCGGACGCGGCAGGAGGGGACATCCTTCTGCCAGTTGAACTTCACGAGGATGCGGCCGAACTCGTCGGTGTCGATCTCCTCGCCCTCCTGTCCGGTGACCACGGCGGTGTGCAGCCCGGCCACGACGGGCCTGGGCGTCGCGCGGGGCGGACGGTAGGGCACCTTTTCGTCCTGCACCTCGAATTCGGCGCGATAGCGTTCTTCGCTGTCCTCCCCGAAATCGAGCTGGGTGCCCCAGTTCTCGAACAGCATCGGGTCCGAGAGGTCTTCCTCCAGCAGGCGAAGCTGGTGGCTGATCCGGATCGGCAGAAGGCCGGTATCGGCCGCGATGATCGGGTGCTCGCGCAGGGTGAAGGCGCCGCCGAGGCCGATGTGGGGGTGGTTGGCGAGCCCCAGCCAGCGCTGGTGCCGCGCGGCGTGCTCCTCCATCCGCGCGCGAAGGACCGTGTCGGCCCCGCTGAACTTGCCCCCGGCGTCGCTCCGCGGCAGGGCCGGGTAGTCGTAATCCTCGAGCGTGGCCTGGGGGTGGCTTTCCGAGATCTCGAGCTTCACCTCGTTGTTCGCCGAGGGGCTCTTGAAGTCGTAATCGTCGAGCCGGACCTTGCCCGTCGTCACGGACTTCCGCTCCTGCATCGCATAGACGTACTGGGCGAAGGGCGCCGAGCCTGCAGTGCGATCATAGTACTCGATCACGCTGCTGCCGGTCATCGCCGGATAGCCCGCGTTGTAGTCGGCCATGTAGAGCCGCTGCTCGCCGTCGGCATGCACGGTGGCGTGGTGAATGCCCTCCTCCTCCATCAGGCGGAAGATGAAATCCAGATCGGTCTCGCGGTACTGGACGGTGAAGACGCGCGCCTCGTGCGCCTCGGTCAGCTGGCGGCGGATGAAGCCGGAGAAGCCGTAATCCTCGATCACCTGCTCGACGATGTCGGGGACGCTCATGTCCTTGAAGATGCGCATGTTGCGCCGGCGCGTGAGGAACCAGAGCCATGAATGCAGCTCGGCGGTGTAGAGCATGTGTCCGCCTTGCCGCCCGAGGCATTCGAGGGCGGTGCAGTGCAGATGCCAGCTGCGCGTCTCGGCGGCGCCGGCATCCATCTCGAGGGTGATGACCTTGCCGAGCACGTCCTCCATCGGCATCCCGAGCCGGGGCCCCGCGAAGTCGATCCGCGCCGTGGCGATGGCGCCCAGCGACTCGTCGATCCGGGCACGCAGGAGCACCGGGTCGAGGGCGTCGAAATCCGTCGACATGCGGATCGGAAGGGAGAGAGAACTTGGACCAACAGGCATGAGGCAGACCCCCCGCTCACGTTACCTTACTGGGGTTAAGTGTCAAAGCTATAAGCGAATTCTCCGTCCTCCACGCCGATGCCGATGGACTCGATCTCGCGGCCTTCCATCATCCGGCGAAGCACTTCGCCCGAAATGGTGGGCAGCATCGTGTTGGTGACGATGGCGTCGATCATCCGCCCGCCCGATTCCAGCTCCTGGCAGCGGGAGACGATCGTGTCGACGACGTCGTCGCTGTAGCTCAGCGGCACGCGGTGGGCCTCGGCGACGCGCTTGACGATGCGGTCGAGCTGAAGGCGTGTGATCGCGCCGATCATCTCGGGGCTGAGCGGGTAGTAGGGGATCGTCACCAGCCGGCCGAGCAGCGCGGCGGGGAAGACCTTCAGGAGCGGATCGCGCAGGGCCTTCGCGATGCCCTCGGGCTCGGGCATCAGCTCGGGGTCGGCGCACATGTCCATGATGAGCTCGGAGCCGACATTGGACGTCAGCAGGATCAGCGTGTTGCGGAAGTCGATCATCCGCCCCTCGCCGTCCTCCATCTGGCCCTTGTCGAACACCTGGAAGAACAGCTCGTGCACGTCCGGATGCGCCTTCTCGACCTCGTCGAGCAGGACGACGGAGTAGGGGCGCCGCCGCACCGCCTCCGTCAGCACGCCGCCCTCGCCATAGCCCACGTAGCCCGGCGGCGCGCCCTTCAGCGAGGAGACGGTATGCGCCTCCTGGTATTCGCTCATGTTGATGGTGATGAGGTTGTTCTCGCCGCCATAGAGGATCTCGGCGAGCGCGAGCGCCGTCTCCGTCTTGCCGACGCCCGAGGTGCCCGCCAGCAGGAACACGCCCACCGGCTTGGAGGGGTTGTCGAGCCCGGCGCGGGAGGTCTGCACGCGCTTGGCGATCATCTCCATGGCGTGGTCCTGCCCGATGACGCGGGCGGCGAGGCGTTCGGGCAGGTTGAGCACCGTCTCGATCTCGTCGCGCACCATCCGGCCCACGGGAATGCCCGTCCAGTCGCCGACAACGCTCGCCACGGCCTTGGCGTCGACGATGGGCAGGATGAGCGGGCTGTCGCCCTGCAGCTCCAGGAGCGCGGCGTTCTTCTCCTTCAGCTCGCCGAGGAGCGCCGCGCGCGTCTCCTCGTCGAGCTCGCTGGCTTCGGCCGCCTCGGGGCTGTCGGCATCCGGCGCGTCGACCGGCGCACCGCCCTCGCGCAGGCGCTTGCGCAGGGCGAGGATCTCGCTGACGATGGCCTGCTCGCTCTCCCACCGTTCGGTCAGCTCGGCGAGGCGCTCCTCCTGCGCCGCGAGCGCCTCGCTCACCGCCTCGCGGCGGTCGGCGACCTCGGCGCCGGCATTCTCGTCGCGGGCGATGATTTCCAGCTCGGTGGTCAGCGCGTCGATCCGCTTGCGCGCGTCGTCCACCTTCGCCGGCACCGCGTGCTGGCTGACGGCGACCCGGGCGCAGGCGGTGTCGAGCACCGAGACCGACTTGTCGGGCAATTGCCGGGCCGGGATGTAGCGCGCCGAGAGCGAGACCGCGGCCTCGATCCCCTCGTCGAGGATCTGCACCTCGTGGTGCGTCTCCAGCATCGAGGCGATGCCGCGCATCATCATCACCGCGCGCGGCACNTCGTCCACCTGCACGACCTGGAAGCGCCGGGTCAGCGCCGGGTCCTTCTCGATGTACTTCTTGTACTCGGCCCAGGTCGTCGCGCCAATGGTGCGCAGGGTGCCGCGGGCGAGCGCCGGCTTGAGCAGGTTGGCAGCGTCGCCCGTCCCGGCCGCCCCGCCCGCGCCGATCAGCGTGTGCGTCTCGTCGACGAACATCACGATGGGCTTTTGCGAGGCCTGCACCTCGTCGATGACCTGGCGCAGCCGGTTCTCGAACTCGCCCTTCATCGAGGCGCCGGCCTGCAAGAGCCCGACGTCGAGCGCCAGCACGCGCACGTCCTTCAGTGAGGGTGGAACGTCGCCGCGCGCGATGCGCAGGGCGAAGCCCTCGACCACGGCCGTCTTGCCCACCCCCGCCTCGCCGGTCAGGATCGGGTTGTTCTGGCGCCGCCGCATCAGCACGTCGATGATCTGCCGGATCTCCTCGTCGCGGCCGACGATGGGGTCGATCTTGCCGTCACGCGCCTCCTGCGTGAGGTCGGTACAGAACTTTGCCAGCGCCTCGCCCTTGCCCATCGCCCCCGGCGCCATGGCGCCGGACGCCTCGCCGGGCACCGCGCCGCCGCCCGTGGCGGAGCCGTCCTGCGGGCCGAGATCCTCCTCGGGCGAGCCGTCGGTGATCTTGTGGAAGTTCTCGGCCAGATCGTCGGTCTTGATCTTCTCGAACTCCCTTGAGATGCCGGTAAAGACGTTGCGCAGGCCGGGTGTCTTGAGCATGCCGAGCACCAGGTGGCCGGTGCGGACCTGGCTCGCGGAGTAGAGCAGCGAGCCATAGACCCAGGCGCGCTCCACCGCGTCCTCCAGGTGTGCCGAGAGATCGGAGATGGCGCTGGCGCCGCGGGGCAGGGCGTCGAGCGCGCGCGTCATGTCGGCCGACAGCTTCGAGGCGTCGAGCTCGTAGTGGCGGATGATGCGGATCAGGTCGCTGTCCTGCACCTGCAGGAGCTGCGCCAGCCAGTGCACGATCTCGACATAGGGGTTGCCGCGCATCTTGCAGAAGACGGTGGCGCCCTCGACCGCCTTGTAAGCCAGGGGGTTGAGCTTTCCGAAGAGAGCGACGCGGCTGATCTCTGTCATGTCGGGCGTCCTTTGCTTGGTGTGTCCAGGGCCTCGCGGTTGAGAAACAGGTCGTCCGCGTCGCCGCCCTGCGGGCGGCCGCCGAGCCAGGCGGTCTGACCGAGCCTCGTGTCGGCGCCGAGCATGGCGGCGGGCACGTCGTCGGCGCGCAGGACGAGGTTCACGTCCCAGTCGAACTCGTCGCCGAGATAGCCGCGCAGGATGGCGACGAGCCGCCGCCCGGCCGTGCCGCCGGGCAGGAGGGCGACATATTGGGCCATGCTGAGCGGGCCGATCCGCAGCCGCAGCTTGGCCTGGCGGCTCCAGGCGCGCGCGCCGAGCATCGTCTGCCCCAGCGCGCCGGAGCCCAGGCGCCAGCGGTCCCACTCCTCCACCGCCAGCCAGGAGCCGACGAATTCCTGCACCGAGACCGGCGCGCGGAAGAAGGTCGAGACGATGGCGACGAGGCCCTGCGGGTGGCGCGGGCCGGGGCCAAGATGCCCGGCGAAATGGCGCTTGGCGACGTCGGGCAGCGCGTCGCGCCGCCGGAAGGCCGGCCCGGCGAGGCCGGAGAACGCCGCCACCTGCTGCTCCAGCGGCCCGCCCGGTCCGCGGTCGAAGCTGGCCGTCGGCTGGCCGGAGCGCCACGCCTTGTACAGCAGCGTGAAGAAGCGCTGCGTGAGCATGTCGGCGAAGGCGACGAGCGTGGGGTCGCGGTGGGTGCGCTTCCGTTCCCGGGCGTATTCGGTGAGATGCAGGGGCAGCGGGCCGTTGGGCCCGAAGACGCCGAAGAACAGGTTCGTCATCCGCCCCGGCGCGTCGTCCTCGGGCGCGGCGTAATCGAGGATCGTCGTCCGCGCGAAGGCGACGTCGGGCTCCTGGCCGAGGCGCACCGGCTCCTCGTCCGGGCGGCGGGCGTCGCCGTGGCGGGGGGCCTCGCGGAACTCGGCCTCGAGGATCCGCAGCGCCAGGAAGACATGCAAGGCGCGCGGCTCGCGCTGGAAACGCTCGTAGAGGCTCATGTCAGTCGGTCGAGCCCCGGCGTCGGCGCCCATCGCGCGATCTCCCCTCGCTGCTCCGAGACGAGCACCGTCTCGGTGAAGCTGTTGACTGTCACGTATTTGCGGAAGAAGTGCGCCAGGACCGCGCCGAGGTGATAGGCGCTGGTGCCTTCGAAGCTCCGCTCGTCCACCGTGATCTCGATCAGCAGGCCGCGCACGGCAGCCGAGAGACCCCCGTCGGTGATCCGCCGGACGACCGGCCGGCTCGACACCGCGCTCACGCCGTCGACCTGCCGCGCGGCGACCCTGTCCCCGGCCGGAACGTAGAGCCGCAGGAGCTCCTTCAGGGCGGCGGCCCCGCTGCCGCCGTCGGTATCGGCGATCGACAGGTAGTTGAGCGACAGATGCGAGATCAGCCGCCAGGCCATCTCGCCCTGGGCGACAGCGGGGCGCGGGGCTGTCGGCGCCACGGGCGTGCGGATCGAGGTGACGGGCCCGCCCTCCGGCAGGTGGAAGATGTCGGCGGCGCCCGTGGTGAGCAGGAGCGGGAGGTCCCGGTTGGTCACGAGCGCGCGCACGGCGAGCTGGGCGAGGTCGGCGCGCCAGGGGGCGGCGTCGGCATCGACGAGGGAGACGAAGGTCTCCGAGCCGAGATAGTCGGACCGTGTGCCGCGCTGGCGCTCCCGCTCCGTGCGCTGGCGGTGCTTGCGGCGCTGGGTGAAATAGGCCTGCCCGGCGCCGGACTGCACGGCCTCCTGGGACAGGGCATAGAACGGCAGGAAGGCCACGTCGTCCTGCCCCTCTCCGCTGATCCCGGTGACGGAGAGGAGCGTGTGCACCTCGTAGTCCAGCGGCGCGGTGCGGTCGACGACGACGTGCTGCTCTGTATCGGTCAGCGTGATCGGCGCGCGGTCGCAGCGGCGCTCGAACAGGTTGGCGGCCGGCACGCAGTTCAGCCGGACGTGTTCGGGACGGACGGCGCCGGCGAAGTCCGGATTGCCGCCCTCCAGCAGGATGTAGAGGTCGACCTCCGAGCCCGGCGCGCGGATCAGGGCGGGTGACAGGCCCGTGAGGTCGAGAAACAGGAAGCGGTGGGGCAGAGTGAAGTATTCCTGCAACAGGCGGTAGCCGTCGAAGGCGGCGGGCGGCGTGGGAAGCGCGGACTCCGCGGTCGAGAAGCCGCGCGGGACGACGCCCCCCCGGAGCGGCAGCACCCAGTCGTCGCGCCGGTCGGTGGAGCGGGCGACGAGAGCCGTCGTCTCGGTGGCCAGCACCGCGTGCAGGCGCCAGCCGAGCGGCTCCTTGCCGTCGATGAACACGGTGAGCGCCTCGAGCGGCAGTTCCGAGAGCGGCCCGCCATCGCCCCGCCGCAGGCGCAGGCGGAGGCCGGCCCGCGCCTCGATCCCCGGCCGGGCCACGCCGGCGGCGACGAGATCCCCGCGCCCCTCGACATACTCCGCCTCGGCGATCTCCAGCGGCCAGAGCGTCAGCTCCGAGGCGGTCCTGAAGCGGCAGGCCGTCTGCGTGCCCGCGACATGGGTCGAGCGCAGCTCCGTGCCCCGTTCCAGCACGACGCCCGCGGCCAGCGCCCCATTGGCCATGTCCGGCTGCAACTCGGCGATCATCATCGACGGGATCGGGGACTGGTAATGCGGGTAGATCACCTCCAGCAGATGCGAGGTGAAGTTGGGGTATTGCTGCTCGAGCTCCAGCTGCACCCGGGCGGCGAGGAACGCCGCGCTCTCGATCAGGCGCTCCACGAACGGGTCGAGCACCTCCAGCCCGTCGATGCCGAGGCGCGCGGCGATCTTGGGGAAGGCGTCGGCGAAATCGGCGCCCATCTCCCTGAGATAGGACAGCTCCGTCTCGTAATGGCGCAGAAGGCGCGGGTCCATGGCGGCTCAGCGGGCCTCGTTCAGCGACAGCTTGCCCGAGGTCAGGTCGACCTCCGAGCGCAGATAGAGCTCCAGCGGCACGGGCTGGGCCCACATCTCGGCGCGGATGTCGAAGGTGATCGTGGCGCCGTGCGCCCGGTCCTGCTTCTCGCGCACGAGGATCTCCAGCGTGCTGCGGTTGATCCGCGGCTCGAAGCGCTCGATCGCGTCGCGCATCGCCCGGCGGATGAGCAGCGCCCGCTCCTCGGTGGAAAACTCGCCGGCGACCTTCTCCACCCCATAGTTCAGCACCGAGCGCTGGACGTGGGGGTAGCTGTCGATGTCGTCGACGCTTTCGAGATTGCCGGCGTTCAGCAGGTCCGACAGGTCGCGGCGGATGATGTCGCGCAGGCGGCGCATGTCGATGACGCGGGCGTTGCGGGGTTCGGTCTTCTGGTCGGGCTGGTCGTCCGTCAGCCGGTCGAGCAGGGAGGGCTGCAGACGCTCCTGGATGAGGCGGTCAGCCATCGTCGAACTGCAGGCTGCGCAGGTCCATGACCGCGATGTCGCCTCCCTCCGTCGTCAGCAGGCGCTGGCCGAGGCCCACCCAGGTCTCGGCGCCGGCATCCTCCCATGCGGTGGCGCGGGAGAGCTTCTGGGCGTCCGTGCCCCGCTCCGTCGTGCCGGCATAGCGCGTCGGGATCAGGGCGACGAACTCGCCGCCGTTGCGCAGGGTCAGGTTCGCCGGCATCCACACCGCGTCGCGCAGGTCCTCGGGCGGGTCAAGCCGGAGCGTGGCGATCGCGTTGAACGGCATCCAGAAATAGCGGCCGTTCACGACCACTTCCAGCACCGGGCCGAGCCGCATGTCGGCATCGGCGACCCAGTCGAAGGGCGCCGGGTCGTTCTCGCCCGAGATCACCTCGCCCGGCGTCGCCTCGGCGGCCTCGAAGGCGCGGCCGCGCAGGTCGGCCGCCGCGGCGGCCTCGCCGCGGGCCAGCGCCTGCAGCGCCTGGATGAGCAGTGCCACCCATTCCTGCGGCTGGCCGAAGACGAGCGGCTCCTTCGCGCCGGCGAAGACACGCTCGCGAAACACCTCGCAGGCGATCGCCTCGCGGTAGGTGCGCGCCATGTTCTCCGCCTCCGGGTCGAGCTCGGCACAGAGTTTCAGTTGCGTCACCGCGCGCTTCCAGTCGCCGGAGATGCAGAGCATCTGGAACAGGAACACGCGCAGGCGGGGATCGGCGGGCGTGGCCTTGATCTGACCCTGGAGGGCGGCCAGCGCTCCGGCGAAATCGCCGGCCTGCAGGAGTTCGTGCGCGTTCATTCTGATCCGTTCCGAATTCTTGTCCGAGCGGGGGGCGGACCCATGGCGGCATCGTCGCCCCGGCCGCCGAAGGGCCGCCGCCGAACAGGGGCGGCGGCCGTTTGCTTTCAGCGGCTCACTTGGGTTCGTTCGAGCGGATGTTCCACTTGAACTCGGGCTTGGCGCCCTCGCCGCCCTCGTCGGTCTGCTCGATGTAGTACACCTCGACTTCGGCGAAATTGAGCGTGACGTTCTCGGTCAGCCGGTCCTCGCCGCCGGACCCCCCGGTGGAGACGGAGGTGATGAGCACCTTGTCCATCTTGATCGTCAGGTATTCCAGCGGGGTCTTGCCGGCCTTGCGGCACACGATCTTCGCCTTCGCGAAGTGGTCGCCGTTCGCGCAGTACTGCATCAGGACGGGGGAGGACTTGTCGACGTACTTCGTGCAGCTGATGTCCTGGAAATTGGCCTTGCCGGCACCGCCGCCCCCGCCCGCATGGAACGAGCCGGCCTGGCTCATCCCCCAGCTCCAGGCCAGGAGGTCGATGCCGCCTTCACCTTCGTACTTGGCATCTTTCGTTTCACCTGAGATCTCGCCCTCGATGACGAGGAACATGTCGACGGCCATTTTCAACTCTCCCTTTCCAAGGTTGAATACGTGCGAACCGGGGTGCGCCGGCGCGGGCTACCGCGCCGGCCGCGAGGATCGGCGATGCGCGATCAGGATTTCTGCGACGGCAGTTTCGACACCAGCCGGAGAGAGACGGTCAGCCCCTCGAGCTGGTATTGCGGCTTGAGGAAGAACTTCGACGCATAATAGCCGGGATTCCCCTCGACTTCCTCGATGATGACTTCCGCTTCGGTAAGCGGCTTCATCGCCTTGGTGGCTTCCGTGGATGTGGCCGAGTTGTAGTCGACATACTGGTCGATCCAGCCCTTGAGCCAGCGCTGCATCTCGTCGGGCCCCTTGAAGGAGCCGACCTTGTCGCGAACCATGCACTTCAGGTAGTGGGCGAAGCGCGTCGTCGCGAAGAGATAGGGCAGGCGGGCGGCGAGGTTGGCGTTGGCCGTGGCGTCGGGGTCGTCGTATTCCGCCGGCCGGTGCAGCGACTGGGCGCCGAGGAACGTCGCCATGTCGGTGTTCTTGCGGTGGATCAGCGGCAGAAGGCCGAGCTTGGACAGCTCGCCCTCGCGCCGGTCCGAGATGGCGATCTCGGTCGGGCACTTCATGTCGACGCCGCCATCCGTGGTGGGGAAGGTGTGCGTCGGCAGCTCGTCCAGCGTGCCGCCGGATTCCACGCCGCGGATGCGCGAGCACCAGCCGTACATCTTGAACGAGCGGGTGATGTTGCGCGCCATGCCGTAGGCGGCGTTCACCCAGGCGAAGTTCTCGCTCTCGCCCTGGCCGGTATCCTCCTCGAAGGCGAATTCCTCCACCGGGTCGCTCTTGGCGCCGTACGGGCGCCGGCCGAGGAAGCGAGGCATGGCGAGGCCGATATACTTGCTGTCCTCGCTGTCACGCAGGGAGTTCCAGGCGGCGTATTCCGGCGTGTCCATGATCTTGGTCAGCGACCGGGGATTGGCCATTTCCTGCCAGCTGTCGAACTGCAGCAGCGCCGGATCGGCCCCGGCGATGAACGGCGCGTGCGCTGCGGCGGCGATCTTGGCCATCTCGCCCAGCAGCTCCACGTCGGGCGGGCTGTGGTCGAAGTGGTAGTCGCCGACAATGCAGCTGTAGGGATGACCGCCGAGCTTGTCGTACTCTTCCTCGTAGAGCTTCTTGAAGATCGGCGACTGGTCCCAGGCGGTGCCCTTGAACTTGCGCAGGTTCTTGTGCAGCTCCTTCTTGGAGATGGGCAGCACCTTGATCTTCAGCATCTCGTCGGTCTCGGTGTTGTTGACGAGATAATGCAGGCCGCGCCAGGAACTTTCGAGCTTCTGGTATTCCTCGTGGTGGAGGATCTGGTTGATCTGGTCGGTCAGCTTGCGGTCGATCTCGGCGATGATCGACTCCACGGAGTGGAGCACGTCCTCCGAGATCAGCGCGGTGTTTTCCAGCGCCTGCTCCGCGAGCGTCTTGACTGCCGATTCCACGGCGGTCTTCGCGGTGTCGGTGCGCGGCTTGAATTCCTTCTGCAGGAGGCTCGTGAAGTCGCTTTCCTGAACCTCTGCTTCGGCCGCCGCTCCGGCGGATTGGGTCGCGTCATCAGCCATGGTCAGGTCTCACTCTTTTCGGTGCCGGTCTCGTCCTCGGGGGCAGGCTGCGCGGCGAGGGTCTTCATCAGCTCGGGATCGGCCATCACCTTCGACAGAAGGTCCTCGGCGCCGGGCTTGCCGTCCATGTACGTCATCAGGTTGGCGAGCTGCTGGCGGGCCTCGAGCAGCCTGCGCAGCGGCTCGACCTTGCGGGCGATGGCGGCGGGCGAGAAGTCGTCCATGCTCTCGAAGGAGATGTCGACGGACATGTTGCCCTCGCCCGTCAGCGTGTTGGGCACCTGGAAGGCCACGCGCGGCTTCATCGCCTTCATCCGGTCGTCGAAATTGTCGACGTCGATCTCCAGGAACTTGCGGTCGGAGACACCGGGCTGTTCCACCTCCGACTTGCCGGCCAGATCGGCCATCACGCCCATCACGAAGGGCAGCTGGACCTTCTTCTCGGCCCCGTAGACCTCGACGTCATACTCGATCTGTACCCGCGGCGCGCGGTTTCTGCCGATGAATTTCTGTGAACTTCCCATGGGTCCTGTCTCCCTGTCCGTTGCGCTGCCTCGTCTGCGAAGGCCGCCTCAGTCCTACTCGCTGTCATTGTCGAACCATCCGGCCTTGTTCACGTTGTCGATCCCGCCGGGCGCCATGTCTCCCAGGATGGTCATGAAATCGGCGCCCACGAGGCGCTTTGCGCGTCGCAGCACGATCGGAACCGGCGAGGACGGCTCGTTCTTCAGGTAGTAGTCGATGATCCGGTCGATCGCGGCTTCGACGTCGCGCGGCGAGCTGATGGCGCCCGGGACGGTGGCCTTCGGGGCCGCGGGGGCGGCGCCCGCCGCCGCGCCGTCCTCCGCCGGGGCGCCGTCTTCGGCCGGCTCCGGGTCCGGCTCGCCGACCTCGTCCGACAGGCGCCTGACCGCAGCGCGCAGCTCGCGCAGGAGGGCGCCGAGTTCCGGCCCCTCGCCGGGCAGACGCTCGTTGAAGACGGCGTCGATGCCCTGCACTGCCCCGAGCGCGTTCCGCGCCGCCTCGAGGGTGGCCTTGAGCACCTCGTCCGGGGTGTCCTGGAACGCGGCGGCGATCCGCGTCTCGTCGGGCAGCGGATCCATGTCGGCCGGGGCGGCGATCGCGCCGGTGGCGATGTCGATGTCGCGCAGCGAATAATGGCCGAGCTGGGGACTCGCGGCGAGGGGTGCGAGCCGCACCGCCCGCAGCGCTGCCTCCGGGTCGGTGAGCGCGTAGACGGCGTTGACCCGCATGGTCGGGTCGTCGTCGTCATCGGCGTCGAGCTGGGGGTGGCACGTCTCCCAGAACTGCTCGAGACAGTCGCGGATATAGCCGACCGCTTCGGCGTAGCCGGCAAACCCTTCCAGCCGGGCGCGCGCGGTGGCGAGATGGACCGCGGCGCGGATGTCGTGGCTGCGCTCGAGGATCTCGCTCGCCGCGGCGATCACGGCCTTGTAATCGGGCTCGGCGCCTTCGAGGACGGCCTCGCCCATCTGCCGCTCCTCGACAGGCTGTGCCGCCTTTTCCATCGTGATGAAGACGGATTCGTACTCCAGGTTTTCCCCTGAGGGCGACTCCTCGCCGAAACTTGCAGGTACGAGCGCCAACACGAACTCCCAGATGCGCGTCCACTCCGTTTGACGCTACCAGAACCGGGACGCAAATCCATCCCTTCCTGCGCGTCTGTCCCCGAAATCAAACAATTGCGGCGAAGCCGTTGGCGCGGCTCGCCACGAGGACCGGCGCCCAGAGGCCGAGAGGGCGGCCTGCGGGTGAAGGGATGTCGAGGCCCGTGAATTCCGCCGCGCGGCGCAGCGCCCGGGCCGCCCGGTGTGAGACGCCGGCCTGCCACAGCTCGCCGGCGACCCGGGCCAGGCCCAGATCGCCGGCCCGGGTCGCAAAGCCGCGATTCGGCGCGATCAGAAGCGCGCCCCGGGCCATGCGGGAGACGACGTGCCGCTCGAGGTCCGCCGTGGCGCCCGGGTCCGTCATCGGCTCGTAGAGAAAGATGACGTCGAACCAGTCGTAGCTCGCGAAATCCCGAGCATCGCCGTCCAGGATCTCGCACTGGCCGGCCTCCGCCGCGGCGAGAAGACCGCGTGCGGCCTGCGCCACGCCCGGGTCGAGCTCGATGCCGTGGCAGCTGCCGAAGAAGCGCTCGGCGCACAGGAGCTTCAGTCCCGCGCCGCAGCCCACGTCGAGAAAGCGGATCGGCCGCGGCTCCAGCCGCCGGGCGAGATGCGCCCGGAACGCGGCATGCGCCAGCGCCACGAACTGCGACATCGGCAGGGGCTCGTCGCCGCGGCAGCCGGCCTCCGCCGCCGAGGCATGCTGCGCAGGCGTGGTGATCAACGCGTGCAGGCGGTCGAGCAGCGCGTCGGTGGCCGCGTGGTGGGTGTGCAGCGCGGCGGCCCGCGCGGCGGGATCGGGCAGGAGCGGACGGCGCGGCGGCGCGGCCTGTGCCAGAACGAGGTCCCGGACGCGCGGCAGCGCGTTCATCGACAGGCGGGCGCGTTCGAACTCCGTCTGCAGGTCGTACCAGGCTTGCGGCGGCGGACCGCCCCGCGCCGCCTGGTATGCGCTCTGCTCAGCCCCCAGCGATGCCATGAGCCGGGGATGGAGGGCGGAGAACTCGCGGCTGAGTCGCGTCGCCTCGCGCAGACCCGCCTCGATCGCGGCCGTGTCGCGGGGCGGGGTGTCCGCGAGGGTCTCCCCGATCCGCTCGGCGGCCGAACGCGTTCCGGCGAGGACGGCACGCAAGGCCTCGGCGAGGCGGAGGGTTTCGGGCGTGTGAAGCTCGTCCATCCCAGGGTCAGGCCGGTCCGGTCTCGACGAAGAAGTAGACCCATTCGCCTCGGAAGTCCTCGTGGCGCGCGCGCGCCGCGTCGACGAGGGCGGCAAGGTCGCGCAGATAGGCGTCGGCGGCCTCGGAGACCGGCCGCAGCCCCTCGTAGAGCGGATGGGAGGCCGCGAAGGCGACGGCGATCTCGGTGCCGAAGGGCGGCTCGACGATGAGCGCGAGGCCCTCTTCGCCCTTGCGGGCGCCGATCTGCACGACCTCCGCCGGCGCATGGCGGCGAAGGGGGAGGTGCGCGTTCGGGACCAGATGCAGGACGCGGCCGTCGGCGGTGTAGAAGTCGACATAGACGAAGGCCGGGTAATCGGGGGCCTCGAACTCGAGGACGAGCCGCTCCTCCTCCACGAACCGGAACGTCCGCGCCTGGATCGTCGCGCCGATGGTGCGCACTGTCTCCGCCTGATCGGTGGATTGCGGCAGGCCGACGCGCTCCATGCCGGCCAGCGCACCGCATTGGGGGCGCGGCAGGATCAGCAGCCGGTCGGTGACGGGCAGCGCGTCGCCCACCGCCCCTTCGAGCGCGGTGAGGACGGGCGCGCGCAGGCCCGTGTCGGGGATGTGCCCGGCAAGCTCCAGTTCCCCGGTCTCGGGCTTGAGCCGCGTGCGCAGGCGCGCGCAGGAGACGGAGGCGAGCAGGCCGGCGATGGAGTCCTGCAGGGACGCGCCGGCGGACGCCGCGGCGTCGCCGGGCTGCATGTAGGCAGCGATGGCCTCCAGCGCGGCGGGGTCGATGCGCGCCTCGGCGCCGCCCGTCCAGGCCAGGGCGGCGGTGGCGCGGTCGGGCGCGGCGTCCTGCGGCTGCAGCGCGGTGCCTTCGGCGGCGCGTGGGGCCACGCCCTCGCCGCGCGGCGTGTCGACGGGCGCGTCGGTGGCGGGGACGCGGCCCGCACGCAGGTCGAGCGCCGCGGGCCCGGCCGGCAGCGCAGCGAGGGTCGGCCCCGTCCCGGCCGGGGACGCGGCAAGGGACGGGGCGGCGGGTTCCGTGTCGCGCGCCGCCTCCGGGGTGAGCGCGGCGGCGGCGACGGTCGCGGTCGCCTCCACCGATGCGTCGCCGAGCGCCTGGGAGGGAAGTGCGGCGGGGGCGGCGGAGCCCGCTTCGGCAGCGGTGCTGGCGACGAGGCCGGTGGCGTCCGGCCGCGCATCCGCGAGCGTCTCGGCGGGCAGGGGGACCGTCTGCGCCTTGGCGGGGGCGGACAGCACGGCGGCGAGGGCGGGGGCGTCGGCCTCCTGCGGCGGCCGCGCGGCGCGGGCGTCCGGTGGCGGGGCCTCGCGGAGGCGCGCCCCCGGCGCCGTGGCGGCGGCGACACGGGACGCGGCGGGCTGCGCCGACGGCGCGGCCGCGCCGGCCGGCGCCGTTGCAGACACGGCGATGTCGGAGGCCGGCAGCGGGGCCGGGGAGGCCGCGCCGGTCCCGGGTGAGAGCGGCCGCGCGGCGCTCTGGGGCGGCGCGCCGGCGGCGAGGCGGGCGGCGTCCGGGGAGACGGGCTCGGCGCTGTCGCCCGTGGGGGAAAGCAGTGGCGCCGCGGCGGCGGACGGCGCGCGTGCCGCCTGCGGCGGGGCCGTGGCTCCGGTGGGGCCGGGTGCGAGGGCGAGCCCGTCCGCCGTCGCGGCACGGGCGGATTGGCCCGCGGCCCGAGCGGCCGCGATGGTGTCCGCCTCCGGGGCGAGCGCCCCGGCGCGGGAGGTCGGCACGGCGCCCGCGAGCGCGGGCTGGCCCGCCGCGG
>LJNT01000088.1 GCA_001314685.1 Rhodobacteraceae bacterium HLUCCA09 | reverse complement strand
AAGCGGCTCGTGTCGTCCGTCCCGGTGCTGCTGGGCATCACGGTGATCGTCTTTCTGATCATTGCCATGATTCCGGGCGACCCGGCCACCGCGATCCTCGGCTCCTATGCCACGCCCGAGAACGTGGAGAAGCTGAACCGCGACCTCGGCTTGGACAAGCCCCTGGTGCAACGGTATTTCATCTGGCTCGGAAACATGCTCCACGGCGATTTCGGGCGGTCGTTCTCGCTCAACCGACCGGTGCTCGACGAGATCCTGGAGCGGTTCAACGCGACGCTGATCCTCGCCGGCACCGCCTTCGTGCTCTGCGCGGTCCTCGGCATCCTCGCCGGCGTCGTCTCGGCCGCGCGCCAATACGGGCTGGCCGACAAGGCGATCACCTTCGCCGTGCTGATCGGGATCTCGATCCCCTCATTCTTCCTCGGCATGATGATGATCCTTCTCTTCGCGGTGAACCTGCGCTGGCTGCCCGTGTCGGGCATGTACGCGATCTACGGCGGCGGCGACTTGCCGGACCTCGTGCGCCACCTCGTCATGCCCGCCACGGCGCTGGCCGTCGTGGCCACCGGCGTGATCGCCCGCCTCTCGCGCTCGGCCATGCTCGAGGTGCTGCGGCAGGACTTCATCCGGACCGCCCGTGCCAAGGGCGTGCCCGAGCGCGGGGTGATCTGGCGGCATGCCCTGAAGGCCGCGATGGTCTCGATCATCCCCGTCCTCGGCATCCAGGCGGGCTTCGTGCTGTCGGGCTCGGTCTATATCGAGATCGTGTTCCAGTGGCCGGGCGTGGGGCGCATGCTGGTCGACGCCATCCTGACCCGCGACATCCTGCTGGTGCAGGGCGGCGTCGTCTTCGTCGCCGCCTGCTACGTGATGTTCAACATCGTGGTCGACGTGGCGCAGAGCCTGCTCGACCCGCGGATCAAGACGTAATGGCATTCCTCAGGCTGCTGGCGCGCAACCAGCTGGCGCTGGCGGGGGGCGTGATCCTCGTCATCGTCGTGGCGATCACCGCCGCCGCGCCGATCCTGCCCCTGCAGGAGCCGCAGGTGACGAACACCGCCGACCGCTTCCTGCCGCCCTTCTCGGAGGGCCACCTGCTCGGCACAGACCATCTCGGGCGCGACCTGCTCTCGCGCCTGATCTGGGGCACGCGGCTGTCGCTGGCGGTGGGCTTCGCCGCGGCCGTGATCGCCGCTGTCATCGGCTCTGCCATCGGCATCGTCGCCGGCTATTTCGGCGGCCGCGTCGACAACGTCATCATGCGCGGCGTCGACATGCTGATGGCCTTTCCCTACATCCTGCTGGCGCTCGCCATCGTCGCGGCCCTCGGCCCGGGTCTGCTCAACGCGCTCATCGCCGTGGCCGCCGTCAACATCCCGTTCTTCGCCCGCAACATCCGCGGCGTTACGGTCGGCATCGCGGGGCGCGAGTTCATCGACGCCGCGCGCCTCTCGGGCAAGGGTCACCTCGCCATCCTGACGACCGAGCTTCTGCCCAACGTCGTCCCCGTCATCGTCATCGCCATGTCGACGACGGTGGGCTGGATGATCCTAGAGACGGCGGGCCTGTCGTTCCTGGGCCTCGGCTCGCAGCCGCCGGTGGCCGATCTCGGCTCGATGCTGGGCGAGGCGCGCTCGGCGCTGATCACCAACCCCCACACCTCCGTCGTGCCGGGCCTGATGATCTTCGTCATCGTCATGTCCATCAACCTGCTCGGCGACGGCATCCGCGACGCGCTCGACCCCCGCCTGCGCTCGGGCGCCCTGACGCGCCCCCAGCCCGCGACCACGGTAAAGCGCACCGGCCCCGTGCCCGAGCGCCCCGGGGCCGGCGCGCTCGATCTCCAGCGGCTCGAGACGCAGTTCCATGTCGGCCGCCGCGTCTTCCGCGCGGTGAACGAGGTCAGCCTGACCGTCGGCCGCGGCGAGTGCGTCGGCCTGATCGGCGAGAGCGGCTCGGGCAAGTCGGTCACCGCGCTGTCGGTGATGAAGCTCGTCTCCTCCCCCCCGGGCGTCATCACCGGCGGCGCCGTCTTCCGCGAGAGCGAGGACCTGATCGGCGCCCGCTACCGAACGCTGCGCCGCCTGCGCGGCGACCGCGTGGCCTACATCTTCCAGGACCCGCTCTCGACGCTCCACCCGCTGACGAAGGTGGGCCAGCAACTGGCCGAGGCGATCCGGGTGCATCACGCCGTGGGCCGCGAGGAACTGCGCGCCCGCGCCGTCGAGCTCCTGACATCCGTCCGCATCCCCAACGCCGAGAGCCGGGTCGATGCCTACCCACACCAGCTTTCGGGGGGCATGCGCCAGCGCATCGGCATCGCCATGGCGCTCGCCAACGCGCCCGACCTGATCATCGCCGACGAGCCCACGACCGCGCTCGACGTCACCGTGCAGGCGCAGATCCTCGCCCTGCTCGACGACCTGCGCCGCGAGCGCGGCCTGTCGATCCTGTTCATCACCCACGATTTCGGCATCGTCGCCCAGCTCTGCGACCGGGTGGCGGTGATGTATGCCGGGCGCATCGTCGAAGAGGGGCCGACGGCACAGGTGCTCGACGCCCCCGCCCACCCCTACACGCGGCGCCTGATCGCCTGCGTACCCGAGCTCGGCGGCGGCCGCCGCCAGCTTCATGCCATCCCGGGCCTGCCGCCCGCTGTCGATGCCCTGCCCGAGGGCTGCGCCTTCGCCCCCCGCTGCGACAAGGCCCGCCCCGACTGCACCGCCGCTCCGGTCCCCCTCGACCGCCACGGCCCCCGCGCCGTTCGCTGCCTCCACCCCGAGGCCGACCTGACGCAGACGGAGGCCGCCCAATGACCGCCCACCGCCAGACCTTGCGCACCTGCGGCCTGCAGCACTCCCGCCGCCACCCGGCCTGTGTTGCCCGTCCCGACGGCGCCCCACCTCCCGGCCGTGTCCCGGTTCCGCCGCGCCGCCCCCGCCTCGAGGCCCCACTGGCGGCGCAGGCGCAGACGCCCCGTTCCACGGGCGGGCCGCCCGGAGCCGAACGCCAGCGTGCTGGCCGGCCGGCCGGCCGACCGTGCCCGGCATCTCCTCGCCCCTCCGCGCACCGCAGGCCGACCCGCGCCCGGCCCTTCTCATCATCTTGGTCCAAATACTCCGGGGGAGTCGCGCCGAAGGGGCGACGGGGGCAGCGCCCCCGGCCCGGTCGACGGCCGCGCGCCGCGCGAAGAGGGTGGCGCGCATGACCCTCGCCCTCCGCCTCGACGGCGTCGCCAAGACCTTTCCCGTCAGCCCGCGCCTCTTCCGTCCGCCGAAGGGCGAGGTGCGCGCGGTGCGCCCCGTCTCGCTCGACGTGGCCACGGGCGAGACGCTCGGCATCGTGGGCGAGTCGGGCTGTGGCAAGTCCACCCTCGCCCGCATGCTCGTAGGGCTCGAGCCGCCCACCGCCGGCACCATCGAGATCGAGGGCAAGGCGTTCGACCGCTCCGACCCCGCCGCCTTCGGGCGGATGATCCAGTATGTCTTTCAGGATCCGGTCTCGAGCCTCAATCCGCGCAAGTCGATCCGCCGGATCATGGAAATTCCCCTCGCGCGCCTGCACGGCATGGGCCGCGCCGAGCGGGCCGAGCGCATCTCCGAGATCTTCGCCTCGGTGAACCTGCGCGAGGAGTTCCTCGACCGCTACCCGCACGAGTTCTCGGGCGGGCAGGCGCAACGCATCTCGATCGCCCGCGCGCTCGCGGCGAATGCCCGCATCCTCGTGCTCGACGAACCCGTCTCGGCGCTCGACGTCTCGGTGCAGGCGCAGGTGCTCAACCTTCTGGCCGACCTGCGACGCCGCTTCGGCCTGACCTACCTCTTCATCTCCCACGACCTCGCTGTGGTCGAGGCGGTGAGCGACCGGATCGCGGTGATGTATTTCGGTGCCGTGGTCGAGGTCGGCGCGGCAGAGCGCATCTTTTCGTCGCCGCGCCACCCCTATACGCACCTCCTCGCCGGCTCCGCCCCGGTGATCGGCCGCCCCCTGCGCCCGCCCGAGGCGAAGGGGACAGAGTTGCCCGACCCGCTGAACCCGCCGCCGGGCTGCGCCTTCGCCGCACGCTGCCCCCGCGCGACCGATCTCTGCCGCCGCGAAGATCCCGCGCTCACGAAGATGGACGATGACCAGTATGCCGCCTGTCACCACCCCCTCTGACCCACGGGCCGCCGATTCCGTCAGCCGCCGCAGCCGCCCCGAGCGCGTGGCCGAGGCGATCAAGAGCTGGGTCGTGGCCGAGAACATGGCGCCGGGCGACAAGCTGCCGGGCGAGCAGGAGCTGATCGCGCGCTTCGGCATGGCCAAGGGCACGATCCGCGAGGCGATGCGCCTGCTCGAGGCGCAGGGGCTCGTCAAGACGCGTACCGGCCCCGGCGGCGGCTCCTTCGTGCACGCGGTCTCCGACGCGCGGGCGCAGGCGCTGCTGGGCAACTACTTCTACTTCAAGAACCTCACCATCGCCGACATCTACCAGCTGCGCATCGCCCTGGAGCCCGAACTCGCCGCCTCCCTCGCCGGACGGCTGGGCGAGGCGGACCTCGCCGCGCTCGAGGCCAACATCGCCCGCTACGACACGCCACCCGCCACCGCCGACGAGGATCGCGCGCAGCACATCGCCTCGCTCGACTTCCACCGGAGACTGGCCGGCCACGCGGAGAACCCGCTGCTCGGCTTCGTCATCGGTTTCATGTCGAACATGCTGTCGGACATCACGGTGTCGCGCCGTCTCTACGAGCCGCGCAACTACGACCTGTGGCGGCGCGGGCGCGACCACCAGCGCGCCCTCGTCCGCGCGCTGCGCGAGGGCGACGCCGAAGCGGCGCGGCACACGATGGCGGCGCACATGCGCGGCGCGCGCGACCTGATGGAGGTGCAGGAGGCCCGCATGGCCCGCCGCTTCCTGCCCGATCGCTGAGCGACAGAGAGGGCTCCGGCGAATCACCCTGCACGGCGCCCGGCGATTGTCCCCGGGAATCGGATGATGGCGCCGAGGGTGGGGCATCGTCTCCCGAGTATGGTCAACGTCGCCCCGAGCGACCCGCACGCATTGAGCCGGACGGGCAGAAGCCGCTAGGCCGGACGAGACCTTCGCCCCGCGTGGGCGGGCGGCGCCGTGCGGATCTGCGGTGACTGGGGCCGCAGGGGCGCGGCAGGCAATCGGGTGGGGAGCGATCTGATGGGGCAGAGCAATCTGCGAACAGCCTACGCCGCGGCCTGCTGTGTCGCGGTCTTTACGCTCTCCCTGGCCTTTCCAGCCCATAACTGGGACATGCTGCCCTACATAGCCGCAGCGCTCGGCTATCTCGGCGAGAGCGGACCGGCCCTGCTCGAGCGCACTCTCGCAGACCTGCGCGCCACGGTCGATGCCGGTCGCTACGTCGACATGACGACCGACCCGTTCCGCAGCGTCGTTACCCGCAATCCCGACTCGCTCGAACAGCTCATGCCGTTCTACGAGATCCGGCCACTCTATCTCGGGGCGACGATCGCCGTCTCGACGCTGACCGGCGTGACGCTCGGGCAGGCGACGCTGCTCGTCTCGGCCGGGGCGGGTGCGGCGATCATGGCGGTCTCTCTCTATCTGCTGCGGCGTGCTCCCTGGCCCATCTTCCTCGCTGCGCCGCCGCTTCTGTTCTTCCTCAACCTGTTCCTGATCGCGCGCCTCAGCACGCCCGACGCGCTGGCGGCCTGTCTCGCCATCGCCGTCGGTGTCGCTGCGCTGCGCGCGCCCACCATGGCGCTCGTCCTGCTTCCCCTGCTGCCCTTGGCGCGGACCGACTTCGTGATTCTCGCGCCGTTGGTCGCGTGGGCGGTATGGCCCTCGGTGCCCCGGGGGGCGGCCGCGCTTTCGGTCGTGGTGGCCGTGGCGGCGTATTTCGCCGTCAATGCCGCCTTCGGCAATTACGGGCACCTCACGATCTTCAACTACCAGCTCATCGCCGGGCCGACGCCATATCCTGCCGAACTGGCGATCTCGCGCGACCCGGCAGACTACGTGCGCGCCTATCTCGAAGGCGCGAAGACGATGGTCGAAGACCGCGAGCTATGGCTCGCGGCGGTGGCGCTGGCACTCGCGCTGTCGACACCGGGCGTGCTCGACCGATCCGCCGCCAGGCTGCTGGCAGCGGCGGTGGGCTTCGTCGCGCTGCACTTCCTCGCCTTTCCGGCGGCCTTCGACCGAACCTACTACGTTGCGACATGGGCGACAACGATGGTCGCCTTGCTCTGCCTCGGCCGGCGGCTGGCAAACGCACGGTCGATCGGTGCCACAGGGCGCGGTCCGGCCACCGCCGAACATTCCGCGGCGTCCGCACGTTCCGCCTACCGACCCACCGCGCCCGTCCGCTGACCGGCCCCCCCCCGACCGCGCATCCCGGAGCCGGCCGGCCGCGTTGCGTTCGGGCGGCGCGGATGCTGGGGTCGCCAGGCCAGTCAAGGAGCGGAGCGCATGAAGATCGTCGACACCTTCCCCCACGCCGTGCGCGAGATTCCACACACGGAGGTGCCGATGCCCGACGGCACGCGCCTCGCCGCGCGCATCTGGATGCCCGAGGAAGCCGAAAGCGCGCCGGTGCCGGCGATCCTCGAATATCTGCCCTACCGCAAGAACGACTTCACCGCCGCGCGCGACGCCACGATGCAGCCCTACCTTGCCGGCCACGGCTATGCCGTTGTGCGGCTCGACCTGCGGGGCGCGGGCGATTCCGAGGGCGTGATGCCCGACGAATACCTCCCGCAGGAACTGCAGGACGGCGTCGACGCCATCGCCTGGATCGCCGCGCAGCCCTGGTGCGACGGCAGCGTGGGCATGATCGGCATCTCGTGGGGCGGCTTCAACGGGCTCCAGGTGGCCGCGCTGCAGCCGCCGGCGCTCAAGGCCATCGTCACCCTATGCTCCACCGACGACCGCTATGCCGACGACGTGCACTACATGGGCGGGTGCCTTCTGGGCGAGCAGTTGTCGTGGTCGTCGATCATGTTCGGCCGCAACTCGCTGCCGCCCGACCCCGCCAATGTAGGCGAGCGCTGGCGCGAGATGTGGATGGAGCGCCTGAAGGGCTCCGGCCTCTGGCTCAAGAACTGGCTCGAGCACCAGACGCGCGACGCCTTCTGGAAGCACGGCTCGGTCTGCGAGGACTGGTCGGCCATCCGCATTCCCGTCTACGCCGTCTCGGGCTGGCCAGACGGCTATTGCCGCGCCGTCTTTCGCCTGATGGAGAATCTGCAGGGGCCGAAGAAGGGCCTCGTCGGCCCCTGGGCGCACCGCTACCCCCATATCGGCGAGCCGGGGCCGGCCATCGGCTTTCTGCAGGAGGAACTGCGCTGGTGGGATCACTGGCTGAAGGGCCGCGACACCGGCATCATGGACGAGCCGATGCTGCGCCTCTACCGGATGAACAGCGCCGAGCCCGCCGGCCACTACGAGTATCGCGAGGGCGAGTGGATCGCCGAGCCATCCTGGCCCTCGCCCAACGTGCGGCAGGCGGAATATCTCCTCGCCGCCGACCGCTCGCTTGCGCCGGAGGGCGGGCGGCCGCAGGGCGTCTGCGAGCATTCCTCGCCGCCCGACGTGGGCATGGCCTCGGGCAAGTGGTGCGGCTATTCCAAGCCGGGCGACGCGCCCCTCGACAAGCGCCGCGACGATGCCGGTTCGCTCACCTTCGAGACCGCGCCGCTGGACGAGCCGCTCGACATCGCGGGCGACGCGCAGGTGGTGCTCGATCTCGAGGTCGACCGCCCCGTGGCGCAACTCGCCGTGCGCCTCTCCGACGTGCACCCCGACGGGCGGTCGACGCGCGTCACCTTCGGCATCCTCAACCTCACCCACCGCGACGGCCACGAGCACCCCGAACCGCTGGAGCCGGGGCGGCGCTACACGATCGGCGTGCCGATGAAGCATGTCGCCCAGCGGTTTCGCCCCGGCCACCGGGTGCGGCTGGTGCTCTCGACCAACTACTTCCCGATGATCTGGCCCGCGCCCGAGCGCGTCACGATCCGGGTGCACACCGAGGCGTCGCGCCTGATCCTGCCGGTCCGCGGCCCGGTGCCCGAGGATGCCGCCCTGCGCCCCTTCGAGGGTCCAGAGGGCGCGCCGCCCTTTCCCAAGGAGGTGCTCGAGCAGCCCGACGAATACTGGGAAATCGTCGAGGACGCACGCACCGGGGCGATGGAGATGCGGCTGGCCGACGGGGCGGGGCGCGTGCACTTCCCTGGCAACGACCTGACGACCTACGCGCAGGGCACCGAGCGCTACCGGATCGAGCCGGCCGACATCGGCTCGGCCACAGGCCACACGCGCTGGCGCTACGAGATGGCTCGCGGCGACTGGCACATCGCGACCGAAACCGAGACGGTGCTGACGGCGGACGAGACCGATTTCATCGTGCGCGCCCGCCTCCGAGCCTGGGAGGGCGACGCGCTGGTGCACGAGCAGGAATGGGACGAGCGGATACCGCGGCACCTCGTGTGAGGCAGGGGCGCCGCCTTCCCTCTGCGCGCTCCGGTATCGCCGGGCCGCGGCACGGCGCCCGCCCTCTCCCCGGGTGGGCCGGGGGTGAGGGCGGGCACCGACCCCCAGTCAGCAGAGATGCCGGCGCCGTGCACCGGGTGACGCGGGTCTTCACCCGATCTCGAAGTCGAGGATCGCCTCCGCCCGGTCCTTCTTGCGCAAGAGCTCCGCTTCGTCGCGGGCACCGATGAACAGGTCGGCAAGCTCGTAGCTGTATTCGTCCTGCTCGCGCAATTCGCTCAGGCGCTGCCCTTCGGCCACCTTCAACTCGACCATCGTCTCGGGCTGCTCATTGTGCAGCGCCGCGATCTCGGCCTCGCCGGGCACGCGGCGCACGACGCCGTCCTCCCAGCGGCGGACAAAGCACTTGGCGGCGAGGTCGAACCTGCCCGCGCCCCGCCGCCACCGGGGCGTGCGCCCGAGCGCCAGTTCGACCGCGAGCACCTGATGCGGCTGGCCGTCGACCTTGTTGAACAGGTCCGAATGCGATTGCGACAGGCGCGAGTTCATCTCGAGCACGTGCAGCTCGCCCGTCTCCGGCTCGAGGAAGAACTCCATGTTGAACGGGCAGCCATCATAGCCGATCCGGGCGATGATCCGCGCGGCGATGTCCTCCATCCGGGCGACCGTCTCGCGCGGCAGATCGGCCGGATACTGATAGCGCGAAAAGGTATGCCCGTTGGGCTCGCGCATCGAGGCGACCGCACCATAGACGACCACCTCTCCCCGATGCACATAGCCCTCGATCGTGTATTGCTCGCCCTTCGAGATAAGCTCCTCAGCCATACACATCGTCGCGCCGCGCCGCGCAAGCTCTTCCGGCAGGTCGACGCGACCGAGCGGGTATACGAACGGCTTCGTCAACTCGCCGATGTCGCGCCGGATCTCGGCCAGAGCCGCGTCGAAATCACCGCGGGTCGCGATCTCGAAGCCCAGCATCGAGGAATGGCCCACGACCGGCTTGATCCAGAACGGAAAGTCGAGCGTGATCTCGGCAAGCGGGTCGTCGGCGAAGGGATCGAACCCGCAGAAGCCCGGCGCGCCGATGACCTCTGCCTGCTCCTTTCGGAACCAGTACTTGTGCTCGCACCTCATTACCGAGTTCGTGCTGGCGTAGGGGTAGCCGCAGCGCTCGGCCAGAAGCGGCGCGATCAGCGACGAGGGAAAATCCCAGTAGGTGATGACGGCGCTGGCGCCGGCCTCGCGCGACCTGCGCTCGGCCAGGTCGAGACGTGCCTCGAAGCGAAAGCCGCCATCCTCGATGACGACCTCCTGCCGCGTGAGGGCGGGCACGAAGCGGACATCTTCCCGGGCGCCGACGCGGCCGCCCAGATACTCTTCGGTGAAGTCGTCATAGCCGACGACGGCGACGGTCTCCATCGGCCTTCCCCAAGTCGTGACTCGCGTTTGCTGCACGACAACGGGCCGTCGCACGCCGGGTTCCCACGCCGCCGCCCTGTCGCTGCGGCACGCCGCGCCCCGCCGCGCCTCCGTCCCGGCAGACCTACTCGTTGATGTCGTAGTCGAAGGTCTTCACCTGGCCCCTGGGCAGGCGGAACATCAGCCGCAGCGCGACCCACGCCACGATCGACAGCACGGCGAAGACGAGGGCGAGCGCAGGCAGACCCTCGGGCAGCCAGCCCGCCACCGGCTCGCCGATCAGGAAGATGCCGGCCATCGCCGTCGCCGAGATCGAGAAGCCGAGAAAGATGTAGCCCGGCACGATCAGCTCGAGGATGCCCATGAGCGCCGCGAGCATCCCCCAGGCCCACCATTCGCGCCACCAGCTCTCGCCGAGCACGGCGAGGATCGTGGTGAGGTCCATCAGGAACGGCTCCCCTTCAGCATGTTGAATGCGTTGCCAAACGCCTCGAGCGCATGAGCAGGCACGATCACCGTCTGGCTACCGCCCGACCCGCCGAGCGAGTTGAGCGCTTCGACCTGCTTGAGCGCCACCTGGTACTGCGCGGCCTCGAGCCCGTTGTCCTGGATCGCGGCGGCCACGACGGCGGTTGCGAAGGCCTCGGCCTCGGCCTCGACCCGACGCGCCTTGGCGCCCTGCTCGGCGGCGTAGAGCTCGGCGTCGGCCTGCAGCTCGACCGCGCGCTTCTGCCCCTCGGCCTGGGTCACCGCCGCGCGCCGCGCCCGCTCGGCGTTGAGCTGCTGCAGCATCGCCTCGCGCGTGGCGTCGTCGAGATTGACGTCGAGGATCTCGGCGCGCGTCACTTCTATACCCCAGTACTCGATCGCCTCCTCGACGTTCTGCTTTATCGTCTCGGTGAGCTGCGACCGGTTCGACTGCACCTGATCGAGCTCCATCTTGCCGATCTCGGCGCGCACGATGCCGGCGACCGTGGTCAGCACCGCGCCGTCGACGTCACGGATGCGGTAGACGGTCTTTTCCGGCTCGAGGATGCGGTAGAACACGCTGGTCTCGACCTTGACCAGCACGTTGTCGGCGGTGATCGCGTCCTGCGACGAGTTGGGCAACTGCCGCTCGAGGATCGACACGCGGTGCGCCACCCGGTCGATGAAGGGCATGATCAGGTTGATACCGGGGCCGAGCACGGCGCGCAGCTTGCCGAAACGCTCGATCACGTATTTCTCGGATTGCGGCACGATCTTGACCCCGAGGAAGACCGACAGGATCAGAAGCGCCGCGATCAGCAGCGTCAGGATCGCGCCGCCGGAGAAGTTCGCCGTAAGGAAGTCGAGGTCCATCGCCCACTCCATAGCATGAGATGGCGCGACAATGACCTCCCTTTGGCGCCGATTGTGGGCGCGGCGGCGACAGGATTGCGGCGAAGCGCGAAAAGCGCAGCCCTGCCTTGCGGGCGGGCGCCGCTTCAGGCCGCCTTGCGCGCGGCCTCGCCCTCGAGGAAGTCGTGCAGGAGGCGCTGCAGCGCCTCGTTCACCTCCGGGTCTTCGTCCAGGTCCTTGCCGGCCCAGGCCTCGATCCGGTCGAGCGCGCCCTTCTGCACGAAACGCCCGATCCGCCGGGGCAGGATTCCGGCGGCCGAGAGCGCCAGCACCCACGCCCGGTCGAGCGGCGGCCGCGCGCCCTCGTCGATGCACCAGGCATGCTCGAACTGGGTCATGACGAAGTCGAGCACCGGCGCGGGAAGATGCCGGCGATCCGCCTTGTAGGGCGACCGGAACACGTCGGTCACGATCTCGTAGGACGGCCAGTAGAAGACGTCGCCCGCTTCCTGCTCGGCCCGCATCGTCTCGTCGATGGCCACGCGCAGCACCGCCTTCGACACCGCGTTCGACGTGATGCAGGAATTGTCGCGGAACGTGGCGATCAGCGGGATGGGCGAGAGCGTCATGATGACCTTCGCTCCGGGGCGATGGGTGCGGATCAGACGGACGATGGCCGCGATGTTGTCGCGGTTCTCCTCGACCGACGAGACGCGAAAGCGGTGGCGCTCGGGATCGTAGGCGTCCTTCGGGATGGTGCGCCAGAACACCTCGCCGGTGGGCGCATCATACCACACCTCCGACAGGCCGAAGGTGAGGATGAACACGTCGGTCGCGTCGAAGAGCCGCTGCGTCGCCCGCCGCACGCTCTCGTCGTAGCCGAATTCCGAGGCGTCGTAGCCATGCCAGAGCGGCTGGTCGAAGGTCCGCCCCTCCCACGCCCATTCGAATTGCTGGCGGATGACGAAGGAGTTCACCATTCCCTCGCCGATCGAGACGACATAGGCGGCCTGCGCGTCGGGATCCTTCGCCGAGACGCGGTAGTTCCGCTTGCCGAGCCAGGTCGAGATGTTGGCGGCAAAGCACGATCCGAAGGCGGTGATCCGCGTCTGCCGGTCGATCGCCGGCGCCGCGGGCATCCAGCCTTTCAGAACGTGCTCGGCGACCGATGTGGGTGCGATCATGGCCGGCTGCTTTGGCGCCCGGTTCGTGTGGGGCCCGCGATACCAGGTGTGGTGCCGCGCCGGCCCCGCGTCGCGCCGGTCGTGCTCCACCTTCTCGATGCGCTTGCGCGGGTCCATCGGCGGCTCTCCCTCCTGCATCGAGGGCAAGGTTAAGAGCGAAATGTGGCGAAAATGCTGACGGACGGGGGTGGCCTCGCTATTCGGAGAGCGCCGCCCGCTCCGCCACGAGACGCCGCCTCCGCTCGGCGATGCGCTCCTGCGCCCGAGGGTCGGGCGCCTGCCCGGCGAGCGCCGCGCTGGCGGCCCGCAGCGCCTCGGCCCGGGCGAGCGTCTCGTCGCGTGCGGTCTCGGCCTGCCCCGCGCCCGGCTCCGCGACCAGCGGGCCGAGCGGCTCGATCCGCGGCGCGGGCGCGGCGCGGGCCTCGGGCGAGATCGCGCGGTCGAGCTCGGGAAACTGCGCGCAGCCCCCCAGCGCGAGCGCCGCGACGGCCGACGCGAGCGCGCGGCGCGAAGGCGGACGGACCGCCCGAGCGGATCTGAGGGAAGGCAGCCGGCCCAAGACGATCTCCTGCATTGCGCCGCTGCCAGCCTAGCGGGGGGCGCGGGCACGGCAAGCCCCGCGGGCTTGAATTGAACGCCCGTTCAGGCGCACACTTCCCCCATGCCGCGCAAGACGGGTTCTCACGGGCAGATCACGGGCCCCCGCATCCGGCAAGCCGCGCTGAGGCTCTTCGCCCGCCACGGCTATGCCGCCGTCTCGATGCGCCAGATTGCCCGCGAGGTGGGGGTTCAGGCCGGCGCGCTCTACACCTACACGCCCGACAAGCAGGCCTTGCTCGCCGACCTGCTCCGCAGCCACATGGCCCACCTGCTCGAGACCTGGGCCGCCGAGCAGCGGCCTGACGCGCCGCTCGACCGGCTGGAGCACTTCACCCGCTTCCACATCGCCTACCATCTCGACCGGCCCGACGAGGTGTTCCTCTCCTACATGGAGCTGCGCAACCTCACGGCGGAGAACTTCGCCGAGATCGAGGGGCTGCGGCGCGCCTACGAGAAGGAACTCGAGGCGATCCTGCACGACGGGCGGGCGGCGGGCGCCTTCGCCATCGCCGACACGCGGCTCGCCGCGATGGCGCTGATCGCCATGCTGACGGGCGTGAGCACCTGGTTCCGCGAGGGCGGCCGGCTGGGGCGCGACGAGATCGCCGATCTCTACTGGCAGATGGTGCGCGGCGCCGCCGGCTGCGCGGCCGGTCTCGACGCCGCCGCGCAGGGCAGCGAAGCGTTGCCGCCGGGCCCGCCCCGCCCCGCCGCCGCCCTTTTGCGCTAACGGTCTTGTTCCCGTGACCCTGCGCCGCTACGCGGGCGGCACGCCGCTCCCGCCGATGACCCGCGAGGCCCCGATGACGACCCCCCCGACCGATTTCAACGACCGCATGCTCTCGCTCGGTCTCGGCCGCGTGTCCGAGGCCGCGGCCCTCGCCTCGGCCCTTCTCATCGGCCACGGCGACGAGAAGGCGGCCGACCAGGCGGCGGTCAACGCCATGCGCGACCAGCTCAACAAGCTCGACATCCAGGGCGTCGTGGTGATCGGCGAGGGCGAGCGCGACGAGGCGCCGATGCTCTACATCGGCGAGGAGGTCGGCACCGGCAACGGCCCCGCCGTCGACATCGCGCTCGACCCGCTCGAGGGCACGACGCTGACGGCCAAGGACATGCCGAACGCGCTGACGGTGATCGCGATGGGCCCGCGCGGCTCGATGCTGCACGCCCCCGACGTCTACATGGACAAGCTCGCCATCGGGCCGGGCTACCCCGAGGGGCTGGTCAGCCTCGAGCAGTCGCCGGGCGAGCGGGTGCGCCTGCTCGCGGCAGCCAAGAACTGCCAGACCCGCGACATCACGGTGTGCATTCTCGAGCGGCCCCGCCACGAGGACCTGATCCGCGAGGTCCGGTCGACCGGTGCGGCGATCCGGCTGATCACCGACGGCGACGTGGCCGGCGCGATGCACGTCGCCGAGGAGACGACGGGCATCGACATGTACATGGGCGCGGGCGGCGCGCCCGAGGGCGTGCTGGCGGCGGCCGCGCTCAAGTGCATGGGCGGGCAGATGTGGGGGCGGCTGATGTTCCGCAACGACGACGAGCGCGCGCGCGCCGCCAAGGCCGGGATCGAGGATCTCGACCGCATCTACGCGCTCGACGACATGGTGACCGAGCACGTGATCTTCGCCGCGACGGGCGTGACCGACGGCTCGATCCTGCCCGGCATAAAGCGCGAGGTGGGGTATCTCACTGCCGAGACGATCCTGATGCGCTCCAAGACAGGCTCGGTGCGCCGGATGCGCTACCGCAACCCGATCAAGTTCTCGCCCCAGCCGCGCTACGCACCGACGACCTGACCGGCGCGCTGCGCAGGAGACCGGAGAGGGGCGGCACCCGCCACCGAGCCGACGGGTGCATGCCCGATGCCCCTCACGCACGAGGCGGCGCCGGCCCGACGCGGGTGCGAGGGGCTGGCATCGGCCCGTCAGAGCGGCGTCGGGCCGGAAGGGTGTCGGCCGGCGCCCTCTCCCCCCGCCCTGCAGGCGGCTTGCATCGCGCCGCGGCCCCGCCTAATTCCACAGCCATGCCGATCCGCCCGATCCTCATCCACCCCGATCCGCGTCTCAAGACGGTGTGCGCGCCCGTCGCCGATGTGACCGACGAGTTGCGCCGGCTGGCCGACGACATGCTCGCCACGATGTATGACGCACCGGGCATCGGCCTCGCGGCGCCGCAGGTCGGCATCACCCAGCGGCTGATCGTGGTCGACGCGATCAAGGATCCGCAGGCCGAGCCGCGCCCGATCACCATGTTCAACCCCCAGATCGTCGCCTCCTCCGACGAGCGGTCGACTTACGAGGAGGGGTGCCTCTCGCTGCCCGACCAGTATGCCGAGGTCGAGCGCCCCGCCGAAGTGACGGCGCGATGGATCGACCCCGAGGGCAACGAGCGGCAGGAGAGCTTCGACGGGCTCTGGGCAACGGTCATCCAGCACGAGATCGACCATCTCGACGGCGTGCTCTTCATCGACTACCTCAAGCCGCTCAAGCGCCAGATGATCACCCGCAGGATGCAGAAGCTCAAGCGCGAGCGGGCGCGGGCCTGAGCGCGTTGGCGCCGCGCCCCATCCTCTGCTGGCCCGATCGCCGCCTGTCGACGCCGGCCGCGCCGGTCGACGGGATCACCGACGAGATCCGCGGCATCTACGACGACATGATCGACACGATGGAGGCGATGCCAGGCCAGGGCGTCGGCCTCGCCGCCCCGCAGATCGGCATCATGCTCCGCCTCGCGGTGATCGACGCCTCCGACACGCGGGGGCAGGCGGTGCGCATGGCGAACCCGGAGGTGATCGACGCCGCGCCGCAGACGCGCGCCCATGAAGAGGCCTCGCCGTGCCTGCCGGGCGTGTCCGCGACGCTAGAACGGCCCGCCATGGTGCGGGTCTCGTTCGTCGACCAGTTTGGCTTCCGCGTCGCGGAGACCTTCGAGGGCCTCTGGGCCACATCCGTGCAGCACCAGATCGACCATCTCGACGGTCGGTTGTATTTTCATCGCCTGTCGCGGCTGAAGCGCGAGCGCCTGCTCAAGCGGGCGCGCAAGCTGGCGGGGGGCGGGTAGATGCGCATCGTGTTCATGGGCACGCCCGACTTCTCGGTGCCGGCGCTCGACGCCCTGCACGACGCGGGGCACGAGATCGCCGCCGTCTACACCCAGCCGCCCCGCCCCGCGGGCCGCGGCAAGCGCGACCGCCCTTCGCCCGTGCAGGCGCGGGCCGAGGCGCTGGGCCTGCCCGTCCGCCACCCGTCCTCGCTGAAGCCCGCCGAGGAGAAGGAAGCGTTTGCCGCCCTTGGCGCCGAGATCGCCGTGGTCGTCGCCTATGGCCTGATCCTTCCGCGCGCGATTCTCGACGCGCCGGCGCGCGGCTGCCTCAACATCCACGCCTCGCTGCTGCCGCGCTGGCGTGGCGCCGCACCGATCCACCGGGCGATCATGGCGGGCGACGCCGAGACGGGCGTCTGCATCATGCAGATGGAGCCGGGGCTCGACACCGGCCCGGTACTGCTGCGTCGCGCCACGCCCATCGGCGACGACGAGACAACAGGCGACCTGCAGGTTCGCCTCGCCACGCTCGGCGCCGAGGCCGTCGTCGCCGCGCTCGAGGGACTCGACGCGCTCACCCCCATCGCCCAGGGCGACGAGGGCGTGACCTACGCCGACAAGATCGACAAGGCCGAGGCACGCATCGACTGGGCACAGCCGGCCGAAACGGTGGCGCGCCAGATCCGCGGCCTCTCTCCCTTCCCGGGCGCCTGGTGCCGCGCGGGGAAGGACCGGCTGAAGCTGCACCGCGCCCGCGCCGTGAGCGGAACGGGCGCACCGGGGCAACGACTTGAAGGGTTCACCATCGCCTGCGGGCAGGGCGCGGTCGAGGTGACCGAGGCCCAGCGCGAGGGGCGCCGGCCGATGCCGGCCCCCGAGATCCTCCGCGGGGTGGATTTGCCCGACAGTCTCGACTGAGCGGCTCCGGCGCCCGGACGGGCGCGGCCGCAGCATCGCCGGGCCGCTCCTGTCTGCGCGATTGCGCACAGATCGTGTCAGTTCTTCTGCATTTGTGCAGGTGCGCCGCCTCGCTATCTCGGACTGCAGGACCGCGGCCCGAAGGCCGCACGCAGCGGGAGACGAGGGCCATGCTCAAACAGATCAACGGACTGCACCACGTCACTTCCCTCGCGTCCGCCGCGCAGGAGAACAACGACTTCTTCACCAGGGTGCTCGGCCTGCGCCGGGTCAAGAAGACGGTCAATTTCGACGCGCCGGAGGTCTACCACCTCTATTACGGCGACGAGACCGGATCGCCCGGCTCGGTGATGACCTACTTCCCCTTCCCCGGCGCGAAGCGCGGTCGCCCCGGCGCAGGCGAAGTTGGCACCACCATCTTCTCGGTGCCAGAGGGGGCCCTGCCCTGGTGGCGCGAGCGGCTGGCCACGCGTCAAGTGAGCGGGCTGAAGGATGACGTCGTCTTCGGCGAGAGCCGGCTGTATTTCGAGGGGCCCGACGGCGACGGGTTCGCACTGGCCGAGGTGCCGGGCGACGCCCGCGCGCCCTGGCTCGCGGGCGGGGTCGATGCCGACCACGCGATACGCGGCTTCCGCGGCGCGCATATCCGCCTGTCGGACGGCAGCGCGACCGAGGAACTCCTGCGCTTCATGAACTACGAGGAGCGCGAGCGCGCCGACGGCATCGTGCGGCTCGGCGTGGCGGGCGGCAACGGCGCCGACCTGATCGAGCTCGAGACCATCCGGGGCGCCAGCCACGCTTGGCAGGGGGCGGGCTCGGTTCACCACGTCGCGTTCTCGGTCGACGACAGGGCGAGGCAGCTCGAGGTGCGCAAGGCGCTGGCCGACACGGGCTATTCGGTGACGCCGGTGATCGACCGCGACTACTTCTGGGCGATCTACTTCCGCTCGCCAGGCGGCGTGCTGTTCGAGGTGGCCACGAACGAGCCCGGCTTCGACCGCGACGAGGACACCGCG
This sequence comes from Rhodobacteraceae bacterium HLUCCA09, assembly GCA_001314685.1. GTDB lineage: Bacteria > Pseudomonadota > Alphaproteobacteria > Rhodobacterales > Rhodobacteraceae > HLUCCA09. The sequence continues at coordinate 14,919 of LJNT01000088.1, read as the reverse complement.
CATCTGGGGCAGGCGCTGAGGCTGCCCTCGCAGCACGCCCACCTGCGCGAGGTGCTGGAGGAGAAATACCTGGAGCCGATCCGTGACTGAGGCCGGGCAAGTGGCAGCGGCGGGCCTGGCGGCCTACCCCCACGCCCGCACGGACGGCGCGCCAGGCGCGCCGCTGGTGCTGACCTTTCACGGCACGGGCGGCGACGAGCGCCAGTTCCACGGGCTCGCCGAAGATCTGGTGCCGGGCGCGCACGTCATCTCGCCGCGGGGCGACGTCAGCGAGGGCGGGCACGCCCGCTATTTCCGCCGCCGGTCCGAGGGCGTCTACGACATGGACGACCTCGCCCGCGCGGTGGAGAAGATGGCGGGCTTCGTCGCGGCCGCCCGGGCCGAGACAGGGGCGGCGCGCGTGATCGGGCTCGGCTACTCGAACGGGGCCAACATCCTCGCCGCGATGGCCTTCGCCCATCCCGCGCTGGTGGACGAGCTGGCGCTGATGCACCCGCTGATCCCCTTTGCGCCCGAGCCGCAGCCGGGCCTCGCCGGGCGGCGCGTGCTGATCACCGCTGGACGGCGCGACCCGATCGCGCCGGCCGTGCAGACCGACGCCCTGGCGCTCTGGCTGGAGCGCCAGGGCGCAGGCGTGGCGCTGCACTGGCATCCGGGCGGGCACGAGATCGACCGTTCGGACGTCGCCGCACTGCAGACGTTCCTCGGCTGACGGAGAGCGGGTCGGGGGGCCGTCTGCCCCCCCGTCGCCCGTGCCGGGCGACTCCCCCCGAGAGTATTTGGACCAAGATGATGGAGCGGGAGGGAAGAGGGGGCACGGACGCTGACTTCGCAGCCGGGCGTATTACCTGCGTCGCCTGACAGGGAGATGCCAATGGTCGACCAGAGCCCGAAGGGAAAGCCCCTGACCGTGCCCGCGAGCCGTCTCGCGCGGCTGTCGCGCTTCGGCACGATGACCGCCGGAATAGCGGGGGGCGTGGCGTGGCGGGGCGCGCGCGCCTATGCCGGCGGGGCGCGGCCCGACTGGCAGGGGCTGCTGCTGACGCCGGACAACCTGCGGCGCGTGGCCGACGAGCTGGCGCGCATGCGCGGCGCGGCGATGAAGGTCGGCCAGCTCGTGAGCATGGATGCGGGCGACGTCCTGCCCCCCGAGCTGGCCGAGATCATGGGGCGGCTCCGGGCCGAGGCCGACTACATGCCGCCGAAGCAGCTGCGGGGGGCGCTCGACTCGGCCTGGGGGCCGGGCTGGACAGGGCGCTTCGAGCGGTTCGACGTGCGCCCCCTCGCCGCCGCCTCGATCGGGCAGGTGCACCGGGCCCGGGCGCGGGGCGGGCGGGATCTTGCCATCAAGGTGCAGTATCCGGGCGTCAGGCGGTCGATCGACAGCGACGTCGAGAACGTGGCGGCGCTGATCCGCTGGGCCGGCCTCGCGCCGCCGGGGATGGATCTGCGGCCGCTCCTGGAGGAGGCCAAGCGGCAGCTCCACGAGGAGGCGGATTACGCGCGCGAGGGGCGGCAGCTCGCCCGCTTCGGCGCGCTGCTCGCCGGCGACGAGAACTATGCCGTGCCGCGTCTGGCCGACGACCTGACCACGCGCGACGTGTTGGCGATGTCGTTCGAGCCGGGCGTGGCGGTGGAGCGGCTGTCGGACTCCGAACAATCCGAGCGCGACCGGATCGTGCTTCTGCTGCTCGAGCTGCTCTTCCGCGAAATGTTCGAATTCGGCGTCATGCAGACCGATCCGAACTTCGCCAACTACCGGTGGGACGCGGAGCGCAGGCGGCTCGTCCTGCTCGACTTCGGCGCGACTCGGGCCTTTCCCGAGACGGTGACGGAGGGATATCGCGACCTGTTGCGCGCCGGGATCGAGGGGGATGCGAGAGACATCTCGCGCGCGGCGCTGCGGCTGGGCTTCTTCGCCGAGGACACGGCCGCACACCACAAGCGGGCGGTGGTGGAGATGACCGGCATCGCCTTCGGCGCGCTGCGTCACCGCGGCCCGTTCGATTTCGGCAATGCCGACATGGTGCTGCACCTGCGCGACCGGGCGATGGAGATGTCGGCCGACCGCACCTTCGTCCACGTGCCGCCGACGGATGTCTTCTACCTGCAGCGCAAGTTCGCGGGTCTCTACCTGCTGGCGCGGCGGCTCGGCGCGCGGGTCGACGTGGGCGCGATCGCGGCGCGCTGGCTCTGACGCCAGGGCCGCCTCGCGGGGTCTTGCAGTTCGCGGCACGGGGCGGTTCTCTCGCTCGCGCAACGCACGAGGATCGCCCATGCCCTACGAGTCCGCCTTCTTCGACCGGATCATCGACCGCCGCGGGACCAATTGCCAGAAGTGGGACGGGATGGCCGAGCGCTGCGGCGTCTCGGCGGAGGACGGCATCGCCATGTGGGTCGCCGACATGGACTTCCGCCCGCCCGCCTCGGTGCCTGCCGCGCTGCAGCGGATGATCGACCACGGCGTGTTCGGCTACGCGGCGGGCGACGCGGGGATGCGCGAGGCGGTCGCGCGCTGGATGGAGGCCCGGCACGGCTGGCACATCGACCCCGGCCATGTCTTCTCGACCGACGGTCTCGTGAACGCGGTCGCGCTCTGCCTCGACATCTGGTCGAAGCCGGGCGACGGGGTGGTGGTGTTCTCGCCGGTCTACCATGCTTTCGGCAGGGTCGTGCGCGCGTCCGGCCGCGAGCTGGTCGAGTGCCCGCTCGCGCATGACGGCGACCGCTACGTGATGGATTTCGGGCGATACGACGCGCAGATGACGGGGCGGGAGCGCATCCTGCTGCTGTGCTCTCCGCACAACCCCGGCGGGCGGGTCTGGTCGCGCGCCGAGCTCGAGAGCGTGGCCGAATTCGCCCACAGGCACGACCTGCTGATCGTTTCCGACGAGATCCACCACGACCTCGTGCTGCCCGGGTCGCCGCGCCACACCCCTACCGCGCTGCTCGAGGGGGTGGAGGATCGGCTGGTCACGCTGACCGCACCGACCAAGACGTTCAACCTCGCCGGGGCGCATATCGGGCAGGTGACGATCGCCGATGCGCGCCTGCGCGCGGCCTTCGCCGAGCGGCTGGCGTCGCTCGGCCTCTCGCCGGGCGCGATCCCGCCGGTGATCGCGGAGGCCGCCTATTCCGACGAGGGGGCGGAGTGGCTCTCGGGGCTGCTGCGCTACCTCGACGCCAACCGCGCTCTCTTCGACGAGGCGGTGGCGGCCATTCCCGGCCTCGCCTCGATGCCGCTCGAGGCGACGTATCTCGCCTGGGTCGACTTCGCCGGCACCGGCATGGCTGCGGCGGAGTTCACCGCGCGGGTGGAGAAGGAGGCGCGAATCGGCGTCAACCGGGGCACGACCTTCGGCACGGGCGGCGAGACATTCCTGCGGTTCAACCTCGCCACGCCGCGGGCGCGCGTGGAAGAGGCGGCGGAGCGGCTGCGCGCGGCCTTTGCCGACCTCCAGTGAGGCGCGCGGCGTGACGCGTGCCGTGCCGCAGGGTCAGGCGGGCGGCAGCAGCGCCACCGGTGCGTCGCGGTCGCGGGCGAAATCGGCGGGCGGGGCGGTGTCGGCCACGGGCGTCGCATACTTGAACTCGAACGCGCGCTCGCTCCTGTCCTCCGTCGAGGCGAGGATGAGCGCCTGGCACAGGTGGCGCGCGCCGTCATACAGATCGACCCGGCCGGGAAGGCTCGCCGCGTCCTCGGCGGCGAGGGCAAAGCCCGTCTCCCAATGGCGGAGAACGACGAACTCGTGCCCGCCGGCCCGCACCCGCATTCGGCTGCGCGTCTTGAGGCGGGCGATACGCGCGGCCTCGAGCCCGTCGCGCACGTCCTGCGGCAGATACGACATCGGCGGCCTCCCTTCGATCGGCCAGAGTTCTTCACGACGTCAGAAGATGCGGCGGGATGTCGCCCTGTCAATGCAGGATCGTCGCCGCGGTTGCAGCATGGGGGCGACCCATGGACCTCTCCAGGCCGCTCAGCGTTGCAGTCCTGTGCGCTGACGCAGGAGGCCTCCGCGCCCCCGCCGGTTGGCGCAGCGGCACTTCGGCCCGATCTTGAAGGCAGACACGGGAGAGCGCGATGGGACTGCTGATCGACGGCCAATGGCACGACCGCTGGTACGACACCGAGTCGTCAGGCGGAAAGTTCGAGCGGAGCGAAGCGTCGTTCCGCAACTGGATCACGGCCGACGGCTCGGCCGGCCCCTCCGGCGAGGGCGGCTTTCCGGCCGAGAGCGGGCGCTATCACCTCTACGTCTCGCATGCCTGCCCCTGGGCACACCGCACCCTGATCTTCCGCGCGCTCAAGGGGCTCGAACCCCATATCGGCATCTCGGTCGTCCACCCCGACATGCTGTCGGAGGGGTGGGAGCTTCGCGACGACTGGCCGGGAGCGACCGGCGACCGCCTGCACGGCCTGCATTACCTGCGCGACGTCTACCTGCGCGCGAGGCCCGACATGACCGGTCGCGTGACCGTGCCCCTGCTGTGGGACGCGCAGCGCGACACGATCGTGTCGAACGAGTCGGCCGAGATCATCCGCATGTTCAACTCCGCCTTCGACGGCATCACCGGCGACCGGCAGGATTTCTACCCAGCGCCGCTGCGCCAGGAGATCGACGCGGTCAATGCGCGCGTCTATCCGGGGCTGAACAACGGCGTCTACCGCGCCGGCTTCGCCACCACGCAGGACGCCTACGACGAGGCGGTGGCCGAAGTCTTCGAGACGCTCGACTGGATGGAGCAGAGGCTGTCGCGACAGCGCTACCTCGCCGGCGAGAGCATCACCGAGGCCGACTGGCGGGCGCTGACGACGCTTCTGCGCTTCGATCCGGTCTATCACGGCCACTTCAAGTGCAACCGTCAGCGGATCGTCGACTACCCCTCGATCTTCGCCTATGCGCGCGAGCTCTACCAGGTGCCCGGCGTGGCGCAGACGGTGCATGCCGACCACTTCGTGCGGCACTACCATTACAGTCACGAGAGCATCAATCCGCACCGGATCGTGCCGATCGGCCCCCGCATCGACTGGGACGCGCCACACGGCCGCGAGGCGCTGCGCGCGGCGTGACGGCTTGCAACAAGCACGCTTTCGACGGGGGGGGGCCTGTGGACGGCGGCGTGTGCCCTCCTGTCAGGTTCCGCTCCTTTCAGGCCGTGCGCGCCAGCCCGCCGTAATGGCTGACCATCATGGCGAGGTCGGCGGGGTCTGTGTCGCTCTGCAGGAAGGCGCAGGCATTGGGCGCGTGGCGAAAGATCGAGCCATCGGAAAAGAAGGTCGTGTTGGTGACGAAGACGACCTTGGCCTCGGGCCAGCGGTAGCTTGCGAAATCGGCGATGGCGAGCGGGCTGCTCCCCGGCAGCACCACGTCGAGCACGATCACGTTGACCTGGCGGTGGCGCATGATCTCCACCGCCGCGTCCTGCGTCGCGACAAGATCGACGCTGTGCCCCTCGCGCTCGAGGTGACGGGCCCAGATGCGCCCGAGCTCCGCGTTCTCTTGCACGACAAGGATGTGCATGAATCCTCCGTGCCGCGCCGGCGGCACCACAGCCCGCTTAACGGATATCATCAGATTTCTTACCTCCGCGTTAACATCCGATCAACAAAGGTTAATTCACAATGATACATGCGCGGAACACCGCCGATCTCGCGGCCTCCACCCGCTTGCGGCAGGGCCGCGGGACTGCGGGCCTGGACCGGCGGGCTTCGCGGGTTGCAGGCCGGCGTCGCTCGGCTAGGCTCGCGCCGTGTGAAGCGCCGACAAGCCGGATTGTTCCCATGCCTTTTCGCCCGTCCTGGACGAGGCTTTCCACCGCCCTGGCGGCGCTCGTCGTGATCACTCTTCCTGCCGCGGCGAGCGTGTCCTGCGGCGGCAGCTTCGACGCGTTCCGCGCGGCGATGGAGCGCGACGCCGTGGCGCGCGGCGCCGATCCGCGAGTCGCGGCGCAATTCTTTGACGGCGTGCGGCGGGATCCTGCGGTGATCCGCGCCGACCGCGCGCAGGATATCTTTCAGCTGCCCTTCGTCGATTTCTCGCGTCGCCTGATCAGCCGCAGCCGCATCGAGAACGGGCGCCGCAACGCCGAGCGGCACGACTCGATATTCAACCGGGTCGCGGCAGACTACGGCATCCCGCGCGGCGTGCTGCTGGCCTTCTGGGCGTTCGAGACCGATTACGGCGCGGTCCAGGGCGACTACAACACGGTAAACGCGCTGATGACTCTGGCCCATGACTGCCGGCGGCCAGACCTCTTCCGCCCGCAGGTCCTCTCGGCGGTGGAGCTCTTCGCGCGGGGCGATCTCGACCCAGACCGCACGACCGGCGCCTGGGCGGGCGAGATCGGCATGGTGCAGATGCTGCCCTCCGACATCCTGGAGCATGGCCGCGACGGCGACGGCGACGGGCGCGTGTCGCTCAAGAGCTCGCCGGAGGACGCCCTGCTCTCGGGCGCGGCGATGCTCGCCGGCTACGGCTGGCGGCCGGGCGAGCCCTGGCTGCGCGAGGTGACCGTGCCCGAGGGATTCGACTGGGCGCTCTCGGGTCTCGACGGCGGCCGGCCGGTGGCGGAGTGGGTGGCGCTGGGGGTCGCGGCGCGCCAGGGCGACCTTGGCCCCGCCGACCTGCAAGCCCGCCTTCTCGTGCCGCAGGGGCGGCGCGGACCGGTCTTTCTCGCCTATCCCAATCTCGACGTCTTCTTCGAGTGGAACCAGAGCTTCGTCTACGTGATGACGGCGGCCTATTTCGCCACGCGACTCGAGGGCGCGCCGGTCTACCTCGCGGGCGATGCGGAGCTCGGTCTGTCGGACGCCGAGATGCGGCTGCTGCAGGAGAAGCTCGCCGCGCGCGGTCACGACGTGGGCGGCATCGACGGCATCCTCGGCGCGATGACCCGCGCCGCGGTACAGGCCGAGCAGGAGCGCCTCGGCCTGCCCGCCGACGCCTGGCCCACGCGCGAGTTGCTCGACCGCCTCTGACGGCGCGCGCAAATCCCTTGAAGGAAGGGATTTGCAAATTCCTTGGTCAAGGAATTTGCGCCCCGTCGCCGCGGATGGACAGGGACGGCCGGCCGGGCTACCTCCGCGCGAGCCGAAAGCGGAGCCGCCCATGTCGCCCATGCGCCTGATCTTCCTCGCCCTCGCGATCTGGGGGGCGGTCCACCCGATGTACTGGTTCGTCACCCACATGACGACCGAAGGCGGCGGCCTCGGCGGCCTGATCGACGCGTGGTACGTCAACGCCTCGACCACAGGACTTGTCTGGGACCTGACCATCGCCGCCATCGCGCTGACGGTCTGGATCGTGGCCGAGGCGGTGGAGCGGCGCGACTGGCTGGCGCTCGCCGCCATCCCCGCGATCTACTGCATCGGCGTGAGTTGCGGCCTGCCGCTCTATCTCTTCCTGCGCTCGCGCCCGGGCGTCGGCACGGCCCGGACGGCCTGAGCGGATGGACCATTTCCTCTACCGCGACGGCCGGCTGCACGCCGAGGATGTCGATCTCGCGCAGGTCGCCGCCGAGGTCGGCACGCCGTTCTACTGCTATTCCACCGCCACCCTGACGCGGCACTTCCGGCTCTTCGACGACGCGCTGTCGTGGGGGCCGCATCTGGTGTGCTTCGCGGTCAAGTCGGCGTCGAACGTGGCGCTGCTGCGCGTGCTCGCTCGCCTCGGCGCCGGCATGGACGTGGTTTCGGGCGGGGAATACCTGCGCGCGACCGCTGCCGGCGTGCCGGGCGAGCGGATCGTCTTTTCGGGCGTCGGAAAGACGCGGGAGGAGATGCGCCACGCCCTCGCGGGCGGCGTGCGGCAGATCAACGTCGAATCCGAGCCCGAACTCGCCGCGCTGTCGGAGGTCGCCGCCTCGATGGGGGCTGTGGCGCCGATCGCGCTCAGGGTGAACCCCGACGTCGACGCCAGGACGCATGAGAAGATCTCGACCGGGCGGAAGGAGGACAAGTTCGGCGTGCCGCTCGCCCGCGCACGGGAGATCTACGCCGAAGCGGCGCGGCTTCCGGGGGTCGAGGTGGTGGGCATCGATGTCCATATCGGCTCGCAGCTGACCGACCTCGCGCCGTTCGAGGCCGCGTATCTCAAGGTCGCCGAGCTGACCCGCGCGCTGCGCGCCGACGGGCACGACATACGCCGGCTCGACCTCGGCGGGGGCCTGGGCATCCCCTACACCCGCTCGAACGAGCCGCCGCCCCTGCCCTCGGATTACGGCGCGCTGATCGAGCGGACGGTGGGCGACCTCGGCTGCGAGATCGAGATCGAGCCGGGGCGGCTGATCTCGGGCAACGCGGGCATCCTCGTCTCCCGCGTGACCTACGTGAAGGAGGGCGAGGGGCGGCGCTTCCTGATCCTCGACGCCGGCATGAACGACCTGATCCGCCCCGCCATGTACGGCGCGCACCACGACATCGTTCCGCTGGTGGAGCCGGCGCCGGGCGCCGAGACGCAGGAGCATGACGTGGTCGGCCCGGTCTGCGAATCAGGCGACACCTTTGCCAGGGCGCGCGCGCTGCCGCCGCTCGCCGAGGGCGATCTGGTGGCTTTCAGATCTGCCGGCGCTTACGGCGCGGTCATGTCTTCGGAGTACAATTCGCGCCCATTGGTGCCGGAGGTGCTGGTGGACGGTCATCACGTGGCCGTCATCCGCCCGCGCCCGACCTTTGACGAAATGATCGGGCGCGATACCATCCCCCCCTGGCTGGCGTAGTGCGCGGATCGTCCTGACCACGGTGCGCGACGCCGCCCCGGCCGCCGACGGACCGCCCGCCGCTCCCGCCCCGACAGGGCGCGGCGCGGCCGCCGAAAGGAGCGAGATGACCGCCGACCGCCCCGACGCCCCCGCTTCCGCGCCGCTGACGAATGCGCCCGCTTTTGCCGATCCGAGGCAGCAGACGCTGGCCCGGCTGGTGCGCCCCCTTCGGCTGACACGGGCAGGCATGCTGGCCGAGCGCGTCACGCGGGCCTTCTGGCCGCTCTGGTCGATCCTGATCGCACTCGCTGCCGCGCTGTTCCTCGGCCTGCACGAGACGGTTCCGGTCGAGGCGGTCTGGGCGACAGGCGCCCTCGGCCTCGCCGCCGCGCTCTGGGCCGCCTGGCGGGGGGTGCGGGCCTTCCGCGTCCCGACGCGCGACGAGGCGGTGGCGCGGCTCGACGCCACGCTGCCCGGCCGGCCGCTGCAGGCCCTGGCCGACAGCCAGGCCATCGGCGCGACCGACGACGCCTCGGTCGCTGTCTGGGCCGCGCATGTCCGCCGCATGGCCGACCGCGCCGCGACGGCCAAGCCGGTCGAGCCCGACCTGCGATTGTCGTCCCGCGACCCGTATGCACTGCGCTACGTCGCGCTCACCTTCTTCGTCGCCGCGCTGCTCTTCGGCTCGGTCTGGCGCGCGGCGAGCGTGACCGACGTGGCGGCCCCCGGCCCCGGGTCGGCGCTCGCCGCCGGCCCGGCGTGGGAGGGATGGATCGAGCCGCCGCTCCATACCGGCAAACCAAGCCTCTACCTCAACGACATCGCCGCGACCGAGATCTCGGTGCCCGCCGGCAGCCGCGTGTCGCTGCGCCTCTACGGCGAGGTGGGGGCGCTGCGCGTCGAGGAAAGCGTCTCGGGACAGGAGGACGCGACCGGTGTCGTGTCCGCCGAGGGTCCGGCGTCGGAGGCCGAGGCCCCGGCGACTGCCGCCGCGCAGAGCTTCGAGGTCGCGCAGGACGGGCGCATCGACATCGACGGCGCGGGCGGCCGCACCTGGGAGGTGGCCGTCGTGCCCGACCAGGCGCCGTCGATCGCCTTCGACGGGGAGATGCGGCGCGAGGCGAACGGCCAGTTCGCCCAGCCCTTCGCCGCAGAAGACGATTACGGCGTCGTCTCGGGGCGCGGCACGATCCGGCTCGACCTCGCCGAAGTCGATCGCCGCCATGGCCTCGCCGCCGAGCCCGACCCGCGTGAGGCGCTCGTGATCGACCTGCCGCTGCCGATCAGCGGCGATCGCGCCGAGTTTGCTGAAACCATCGTCGAGGATTTTTCCAAGCACCCGTGGTCGGGCCTGCCGGTCGAGTTCCGCCTGACCGCGATCGACGCCTCGGGCAACGAGGGGTATTCCCTGCCGCTCGAGCTCGACGCCCTGCCCGGCCGCCGCTTCTTCGACCCGCTCGCCAACGCGCTGATCGAACAGCGCCGCGACCTGCTGTGGTCGAAGGCCAATGCGCCGCGCGTGGCGCAGGTGATCCGCGCCGTCAGCCATCGCCCCGACGACGTGTTCCGCTCGACCTCAAACTACCTGCAACTGCGCTTCGCGCTGATGCGGCTGGAGAGCGCGGCGGCCGCGCCCGACGGCATCGACGAGGCCGCGCAGGACGAGATCGCCGAGGCGCTCTGGCAGATCGCGCTCGACATCGAGGAGGGCGACCTGTCGGATGCGATGGAGCGGCTGCGCCGCGCGCAGGACAGGCTCGCCGAGGCGATCCGCAACGGCGCCTCCGACGAGGAGATCGCCCAGCTCATGCAGGAGATGCGCGAGGCGATGCAGGACTACATGAACCAGCTCGCCCAGCAGCAGCAGAATCAGGACGAGCAGCCGCAGATGTCGGAAAACACGCAGGAGATGACGGGCGACCAGCTCCAGCAGATGCTCGACCGGCTGCAGCAGCTCATGGAAGAGGGCCGCACCGCCGAAGCCCAGCAGCTGCTCGAACAGCTCCGGCAGATGATGGAGAACATGCAGGTCACGCAGGGCCAGCCGGGCGAGGGCCAGCAGAGCCCCGGCCAGCAGGCGATGGAGGATCTCGCCGAGACGCTGCGCGAGCAGCAGGGCCTCTCGGACGAGTCGTTCCGCAACCTGCAGGATCAGTTCAATCCGGGCCAGCAGGGGCAAGAGGGCCAGCAGGGCCAGGGGCAGCAGGGCCAGGGGCAGCAGGGCCAGCAGGGCCAGCAGGGCCAGCAGGGACAGCAGGGACAGGGGCAGCAGGGACAGGGGCAGCAGTTCGGCGAGGACCAGCCAGGGCAGGGCCAGCAAGGACAGCCAGATCAGGGCGAACCCGGCGCAGACGGGATGCCGTCTGCCGAGGACCTCGCGCGCCGCCAGGGCGAGCTCAGGCGCGAGCTCGACCGACAGATGCAGAACATGCCGGGCGATGGCAGCGAGGAGGGGCGGGCCGCCCGCGAGAGCCTCGGCCGGGCCGGCGAGGCGATGGACCGGGCCGAGGACGCCCTGCGCGGCGACGACCTCGCCGGCGCGATCGACGAGCAAGCCCAGGCGATGGAGGCCCTGCGAGAGGGCATGCGCGACCTCGGCGAAGCGCTCGCGCAGCAACAGCAGCAGGGCGAGGGCCAGCAGGGCGAGCAGGCAGGCCAGTCGAACCCCGATGGCCGGCGCGACCCGCTTGGGCGTGACGGCGGCACCGACGGACCGCTGGGCACCGAGGAGAACCTGCTGCAGGGCGAGGATGTCTACCGCCGCGCCCGCGACCTGCTCGACGAGATCCGCCGCCGCGCCGCCGAGCAGGATCGCCCCGAGGTCGAGCTCGACTACCTTCGCCGGCTGCTCGACCGGTTCTGAGGATCGCGCGCACCGCCCCTGGGGTATCGCCGGTCGGCACGGTGGCCGGGGGCGCTGCCCCCGTCACCCGTTCCGGGCGACTCCCCCGGGATATTTTCAGGCAAGAAGAAGAGGCCGGGGCGTCGCGCGCGCAGGCGAGGGGTTCGGGGCGGGCGGGCCGATGCGCCAAGCGCGAGATCCGCGCCGGACTGGCACGGCGGGCGCCTCTCCCCGCTCAGGCGCGGGGGGCGGCGGCCCGGGCGAGACGGTCGGCGATGGCGGCGCCGAGACCGGTTTCGGGAACACGGGCCACGGCGATCCCCTCGCCCTCCATCGCGTCGAGGGTGCGGAGATGGGCGAAAAGGTTGGCTGCCGCCTCTCTCAGATCGCCGGACACCGACAGGTTCAGGCCATCATGCGCCTGTCCCGGCCCGAAGCCGAGCCAGAGCTCGCCCGCGCGCGGCGCGCCCGCGTCGAGGCGGAGCGGCTTGGACGGCGCGTAGTGCGAGGCGAGCTGCCCCGGAGCGCTGACCGCCCCTCCCTCGACCCGGCGCGCAAGGGGGCGGCCGAGCGCGGCCGCGAGCATCTCGGACGGCAGGCCGCCGGGACGGAGCAGCACGGGCTCGGGCGCGACGTCGACGATGGTGCTCTCGAGGCCGACCGGGCAGGGCCCGCCATCGAGCACCGCCGCGATACGCCCCGAGAGGCCGTCGAGCACATGCCCTGCGGTCGTCGGGCTGACCCGGCCCGAGGGATTGGCCGAGGGCGCCGCGACCGGTCCGCCGACTTCGGCCAGCAGCGCGCAGGCGAGGGCCGCGGCGGGCACCCGCAGGCCCACGGTGTCGAGGCCCGCCGTCACGAGCTCCGACAGGCCGGCCTCGGGGCGGAGCGGCACGACGAGCGTCAGCGGCCCTGGCCAGAAGGCGGCGGCCAGGCGGGCGGCGTCGCCCTCGATCCGGCCGATGCGCGCCGCCGCCGCGGCATCGGCCACGTGCACGATCAGCGGGTTGAAGCGGGGCCGGCCCTTGGCCTCGTAGATCGCCGCCACCGCCCGGCCCGACCGCGCGTCGGCGCCGAGGCCGTAGACCGTCTCGGTCGGGAAGGACACGAGGCCCCCCTGCCGCAGCAGGGCCGCTGCCCTAGCCACGCCCGCCGCGTCGCCCGGCAGCCGCTCCGTCTGTGCCCGAGCCGTCTCTGCCATGCCCCTCCTCGCCCGCAAGGTCGTGACGCCGCGTTGCGCTTTGGCGCCCGGCGCGGGAACACTAGGCTGCCGCACGAGACTGTGCCACCCGGAGACGCCCCATGCCCTATACCCCGCCGCTCGACGAACTGCGGTTCCTTCTGCGCGACGTGGTCGGCTTCGGCCGGGTGCAGGCGACCGCGCGCTTTTCCGAGGCGACCGACGACGTGGCCACGGCGGTGCTGACCGAGGCGGGGAGGCTCTGCGCCGAGGTGCTCGCGCCGCTGCGGCGGGTGGGCGACACGCATCCCGCCCGGCTGGAGAACGGCCTCGTGCGCACGCCGCCGGGCTTCGCCGAGGCTTACAGGCAGGTGGCCGAAGGCGGCTGGGTCAGTGTCGCCGCGCCGCCCGAGCACGGCGGCATGGGCCTGCCCGCGACGCTGCAGACCGCCGTCAACGACATGATGAGCGCCGCCAATCTCGGCCTGCACACCTGCATCCTGCTGAGCCAGGGGCAGGTCGAGGCGATCGCCGCCCATGCCTCGGACGCGCTCCGCGCGCTCTACCTGCCCAAGCTCGTCTCGGGCGAATGGTCGGGCACGATGAACCTGACCGAGCCGCAGGCGGGCTCGGACGTGGGCGCGCTGACGACGCGGGCCGAGCCCAACGGCGACGGCACCTACGCGATCACCGGCCGCAAGATCTACATCACCTACGGCGACAGCGACCTCGTGGACAACGTCGTTCATCTCGTGCTCGCCCGCCTGCCCGACGCGGCCGCGGGCACGCGCGGCATCAGCCTGTTTCTCGTGCCCAAGCGCCTGCCCGACGAGAGCGGCGCGGCGGGCGTGGCCAACCGGGTGAGCGTGTCGGGGCTCGAGCACAAGATGGGCCTGCACGGCTCGCCCACCTGCACGATGGAATACGAGGGCGCCACGGGGTGGCTGGTGGGCGAGGAGGGCGGCGGCATGGCCGCGATGTTCACCATGATGAACAACGCCCGCCTCGCCGTGGGCGTGCAGGGCATCGGCGTGGCAGAGGGCGCGACGCAGGCCGCGCTCGCCTGGGCGCTGGAGCGCAGGCAGGGCCGCTCGCCCCTGCCCGAGGGTGCCGGCACCGGCGCCATCGTCGACCATGCCGACGTGCGGCGGATGCTGGCGGCAATGCGGGCCGAGACCTTCGCCGCGCGCGCCATCGCGCTGTCCTGTGCCGTGGCGATCGACATGGAGGCGGCGACCGGCGCGCCCGAGTGGGCGGCGCGGGCGGCCCTGCTGACGCCCATCGCAAAGGCGTGGGGCACCGAGGTGGGCCACGCCGTGGCGCAGGAGGCGATCCAGGTGCATGGCGGCATGGGCTATGTCGAGGAAACGGGCGTGGCGCAGTTCGCCCGCGACGTGCGGGTGGCGGCGATCTACGAGGGCACCAACGGCATCCAAGCGATGGATCTCGTGGGCCGCAAGCTGGCCGACGGGGGCGAGGCGCTGTTCCGCCTGCTCGACGAGATCGAGGCGGGGGCCGAAGCGGCGCGGGGCTCGCTGCGCGACCTCGCGGCGCCCGTGTGGCAGGCGGCCGAGAACCTGCGCGAGGCGACGGAGTGGATGATCGACCAGCCCCTTCAGGAGCGATTTGCGGGCGCGGTGCCGTTCCTGCACGCGACGGCGCGGGTGCTGGGTGGCCACGCCCATCTGGCCGCGGCGCAGGCGGGGGGCGAGGCGCGGCGGGCGCTCGCCGGCGTCTACATCCACCGCCTGTTGCCGGCGCACGAGGGCCTGCTGGCGCAGGCGCGGGCGGGCGCCGCGGGGCTTTACGCGCTGTCGCCCGACGACATGGCCACGGCCTGATGGCGCTGGCGGCGGGGGAGCGGGCGGAGAGCCGCGCGCCGATCGGTTTCCCGTGGGCCGAGCCGCCGGCGGAGGGCGCGGCGACGGAGGTGGCAGAGGGGGTGCTCTGGCTGCGCCTGCCGCTGCCGATGAAGCTCGATCACGTCAACGTCTTCGCCCTCGACGGGGGCGACGGATGGACGCTGGTCGATGCCGGTCTCGACTGGAAGCGCGGCCGGGCGGCTTGGGAGGCGGCGCTGGCCGGCCCGCTCGCCGGACGCCCGGTGCGGCGCGTGCTCGTCACGCATTACCACCCCGACCATGTGGGCCTTGCCGGCTGGTTCCGCGCCGAGCACGGGGCCGAGATCGTGGCGACG
>LJNT01000099.1 GCA_001314685.1 Rhodobacteraceae bacterium HLUCCA09 | reverse complement strand
CGGGATGGGACCGGAGAAGAGCCTTTTCACGATGGCGCCGGGGCTGGAGGCGCCGTGGCATGTCGATGACGTATCGTTCGATGCGGCGCGCAAGCAGATCGACTTCCAGGTCGCCTTCAAGCCCGGCAGCCGGTTTGCCTGTCCGTCCTGCGGAGCTGCGGACCAACCCGTTCACGACACGCGGCGGCGCAGCTGGGAGCACCTGCGGTTCTTCGAGCACAAGGCGTTCATCCATGCCGCCGTCCCCCGCGTGGCCCGAAGGAAGAGGTGAGGGACATTTTCGCCCGGGCCGACAGCAAGGCCGAGGCGGCACAGCTTCTGACGGCCTGGCTCTCCTGGGTGAAACGATCCCGCCTCGCGCCGTTCCGCAAACTCGCCCGGACGATAGCGTCACACCAGGATGGCATCCTGAACGCGTTCGACAGCGGGCTGACGAATGGCGGCGTCGAGGCCATCAACGGGCTGATCCACGCGGCCAAGACGCGTGCGCGTGGCTATCGCACCACCCGGAACGTCATCAACATGGCCTGCCTCGTTGCGGGCAGGCTCAGGCACCTGCCGGCCTCCCCCTACGACACGACATCCGGGACTGTCCTCGCCTGACGCGGACCCAAACACCCACACGCTCCGCGAAGAAGCCCGGATTGGGCGCCTGCATGCCCTTTCATCGCCGAGCGCAGCTACCACTCGAACGCGCGGGCGTCGTCGCGCTCCCCCCCGAGGCCCAGGGCATGCATCACGCCGATCAGTTCCTCCGCCTCGGCGTTGCCGGAGCGGGCGGCGGGCAAGAGCGTCGCGCGCGCCTCATCGAAACGCCCCTCCTCCATCAGGTCGCGCGCCTCCTCCAGCTCGGCCGCGACGGGCGCGGCGAGGGCGAGGGACAAGGGCGGCGGCGAGGACTCGGCGCATGGGCTCCTCCGGGGTCTGGGTCTGGGCTCGATGGTCGCGGCGAGCCTAGCTGCCGTCGCGGCCCATGCAACGGGGCGCGAGATCGCCGCCGTGGGCCCCGCCCACCCCCTGCCAGCGCCGCTGACGGATGCCGATTTCCTCCAGGTCGAACCGGCCAAGTGGCGCCCCGAGACGGCATGGCTGCCGGACGCGCCCTGGCTCGCGCCCATCGACTTCGTGGTGCGTGACGACCGGCTGGAGACCGCCCGCCACGCCGCAGCGCGCGACATCGATCTTCCGCCCCGGACGGAGGAGGAAATCGCGCAGATCACGGCGTTTCTCGAGGCGCTGACAGGCGCGACCGCCAGAACGTGGCCGATGGGGCGGCCCGATGCGGTGCCGAGCGGCCTGCCGGTCGACTGAGCTCCGTGTCACGCCACGATTCGGGAGCCGCGCGGTCGCATCGCCCGGCGCTGTGCCGACGGCGTCGGCGTTTCGGTTTCTGCCCGCCTCTGCCGCATCCCGGCCGCGGTTCGATTGCAAATCATGCATCGGCAACGCGGGAGACGGACGGATGCGCGCCACGCGTCAGCCACGTCGCTTGACCGGCGCGGCAATCTGCATCGCCGGCGCGGGGGACGGTTGCACCATCGCCCGGCCTTGTCCAAGTGTTGGCGCCAACATCGCATCGCCGCGCCGCCGGCCGGCCCAGCGGGGCCGGGCCGGGCACGGCCGACCCAAGAGACACCGCCGCGCAGGAGCGCCGCGACAGACCCGGAGCGACCGAGATGACCGCCAGAGCCCACACCCCGGCCCCGACGGCGGCCGACCTGAAGGCCGATATCGAGCGCCACCTCGTCTACGGCCTCGGCAAGGACGTGCGCCACGCCACCCTGTGGGACTGGCGCATGGCGTTGTCCTACGCGGTGCGCGATCGCATCGTCGACCCGTGGATCGGCGCCACGCGCAAGGCCTACGCCGAGCGCGGCAAGCGCGTCTACTACCTGTCGATGGAGTTCCTGATCGGCCGCCTGCTGGAAGACGCGATCCAGAATCTCGGCCTGGGCGAGGCCGCGCACGAGGCGATGGCGGCGCTCGGCGCCGATCTCGACCAGGTGATGGCCGACGAGCCCGACGCCGCCCTCGGCAACGGCGGTCTCGGCCGGCTGGCCGCCTGCTTCCTGGAGAGCCTGTCGACCATCGGCGTGCCCGCCCACGGCTACGGAATCCGCTACGAGCACGGCCTGTTCCGCCAGAGCTTCGACGACGGCCGCCAGGTGGAGGAGCCGGAAGACTGGCTGCGCCAGCCGCATGCCTGGGAGTTCGAGCGCCCCGAGGCGGCCTACCGCATCGGCTTCGGCGGCGAGGTGGTGCCGGGCGAGGGCGGCCGCCCCGCCTGGGCGCCGTCGGAGCACGTCATCGCATCGGCCCACGACACCCCCATCGTCGGCTGGCGCGGACGCTGGGCCAACACCCTGCGCCTGTGGGAGGCCAAGCCGGTGCGCGCCTTCGACCTCGCGCGCTTCAACGCGGGCGAGTACACCGCCGCGGCCGAGCCCGAGGCGCTGGCGCGCACCATCAGCCGCGTGCTCTACCCCGACGACACGACCGACAAGGGCCGCGAGTTGCGGCTGAAGCAGGAGTTCTTCTTCACCGCCGCCTCGCTCGCCGATATCGTCCGCCGCTTCGAGAGCGAATACGACGACCTGCGCGACCTGCCGCGCAAGGTGGCCATCCAGCTCAACGACACGCACCCCGCCATCGCCGGTCCGGAACTGGTGCGCCTGCTCTCCGACGAGCGGGGGATGGACTTCGACACCGCCGTCGAGACGGCGCGGCAGACGCTCTCCTACACCAACCACACGCTGCTGCCGGAGGCCCTCGAAACATGGGCCGCCGGGCTGATGGGGCGGCTCCTGCCGCGTCACCTCGAGATCATCGAGCGGATCGACGCAGCCCACGCGGCCGAGCACCCCGACCGCAAGGCGCGCATCACCGGCGACGGGCAGGTCCACATGGGCGATCTGAGCTTCGTGATGGCGCACCGGGTCAACGGCGTCTCGGCGCTGCATACCGAGCTGATGAAGGAGACGGTGTTCGCCGACCTGCACCGGCTGCATCCCGACCGGATCGTGAACCAGACCAACGGCGTCACGCCGCGCCGCTGGGTCTGGTCGGCCAACCCGCGGCTGTCGCAGCTCGTGACAGAGCGGATCGGCGACGGCTGGGTCGACGATCTCGAGCGCCTGTCCGAGCTAGAGGCCCATGTCGCGGATCCTGCCTTCATCGGCGCCTTCGCCGAAGCCAAGCGCGCCAACAAGGCCGACCTCGCCGACTGGCTGGCGCGCGCCGAGGGCGTGCGGGTCGACCCCGACGCGATGTTCGACATCCAGATCAAGCGCATCCACGAATACAAGCGCCAGCACCTCAACATCCTCGAGGCCATCGCGCTGTGGCAGGAGATGCGCGACGCGCCGAACGCCGGCTGGACGCCGCGGGTCAAGATCTTCGGCGGCAAGGCGGCGCCGGGCTACGTCATGGCCAAGCAGATCATCCACCTGATCAACGACGTCGCCACGGTCGTCAATTCCGATCCCGTCACCCGCGAGATGCTGCAGATCGTCTACCCGGCCAACTACAACGTCACGCTGGCCGAGCGGCTGATCCCGGCGGCGGACCTGTCCCAGCAGATTTCGACCGCCGGCAAGGAGGCCTCGGGCACCGGCAACATGAAGTTCGCGCTGAACGGCGCGCTGACCATCGGCACGCTCGACGGCGCCAATGTCGAGATCCGCGAGCGCGTGGGGGCGGAGAACTTCTTTCTCTTCGGCATGACCGCGCCCGAGGTGCTCGAGCGGCGCAGGGTGAAGGACCACGCGGCGCAAGCCATCGCCGCGGATCCGCGCCTCGCCCGTGCCCTCGCCGCGGTGGAGGACGGCACCTTCTCGGGCGGCGACACCGCCACCCATGCCGACGTCGCGGCCAACCTGCGCGGGCACGACTGGTTCCTCGTCTGCTCCGACTTCACCTCCTACTGGGAGAAGAGTCGCGAGGTCGACGCCGCCTTCGCCGACCGTGCCGGGTGGATGCGAATGGCCGCGCTCAACACCGCGCGCTCGGGCTGGTTCTCGTCCGACCGAACGATCCGCGGCTACATGGCAGATGTCTGGGGCGCCGAGCCCCTGATCGACGCGCCCGACCCCCTGCGCGCGGCGGCGGAATAGGGCGCGCCCTCTCCTGCGTCGCGCTGCAAGAGCCTTGGCGAAGGCTCTTGCAAATTCCTTCTGCAAGGAATTTGCCCCGCGGGGCCAGCCCGCAAGGGTAGCCATTGCGCCCCCTGTCTGATTGACTGCACCCGAACGGGTGCAGAGAAGCGGCCCGGAGGGGAGGTAGCATGACTCCACGCAGGCAGCGCCTGGCGGTCCGGTCCATGGCGTTCGTCCTGGCGGGCGGACGCGGCTCGCGGCTCAAGGAGCTCACAGACAACCGCGCGAAACCGGCGGTCTATTTCGGCGGCAAGACCCGGATCATCGACTTCGCGCTGTCGAACGCGCTCAACTCGGGCATCCGCAAGATGGCCATCGCCACGCAGTACAAGGCGCACAGCCTGATCCGCCACTGCCAGCGCGGGTGGAACTTCTTCCGCGCCGAGCGCAACGAGTATCTCGACATCCTGCCCGCCTCGCAGCGCGCCAAGGGCGAGCACTGGTATCGCGGCACCGCCGACGCCGTGGCGCAGAACACCGACATCGTCGACAGCTACCATGTCGACTACGTGCTGATCCTCGCCGGCGACCACATCTACAAGATGGACTACGAGATCATGCTCCAGGCGCACGCGGACAGCGGCGCCGACGTGACCGTGGGATGCCTGACCGTGCCGCGCGAGGAGGCCAGCGCCTTCGGCGTGATGGACGTCGACGCGACCGGCCGGGTCAAGGGCTTCCTCGAAAAGCCCGCCGACCCTCCGGGCCTGCCCGACGATTCCGATCGCACGCTCGCCTCGATGGGCATCTACGTCTTCAGGTGGTCCTTCCTGCGCGAGTTGCTGCTCGAGGACATGGACGACGAGACCTCCGAGCACGATTTCGGCAAGGACATCATCCCCCGCATCGTCCGAGAGGGCCACGCGCAGGCCCATCGCTTCGAGGAGAGCTGCGTGCGCGCCTCGCCCGACACCGCCGCCTACTGGCGCGACGTGGGCACGATCGACGCCTACTGGAAGGCCAATATCGACCTCACGGACTTCACCCCCGAACTCGACCTGTGGGACAAGTCGTGGCCGATCTGGACCTATTCCGAGAGCGTGCCGCCTGCCAAGTTCATCCACGACGAGGAAAGCCGGCGCGGCTCTGCCGTCTCCTCGATGGTCTCGGGCGGCTGCATCATCTCGGGCACCGAGGTGCGCAACTCGCTGCTCTTCACCATGGTTCACACCAACAGCTACGCGGTTCTCGACCATGCCGTGGTGCTGCCCTATGTCGAGGTGGAGCGGCACGCGCGGCTGAAGAACGTGGTGATCGACCGGGGCGTGCGCATCCCCCGCGGGCTCGTGGTGGGCGAGGATCCGGAGGACGACGCCAGGTGGTTCCGCGTCTCCGACGGGGGCGTGACGCTCATCACGCAGAAGATGCTGGACGCGCGGGCCGCCGCTCTGGAATAAGCACAGTCGGAAATGGGGGGCGCAGCCAGGGGAGAGACGCCATGCGCGTTCTGTCGGTCGCATCCGAATGCGTGCCCTTCGTCAAGACCGGGGGCCTCGCCGACGTGGTCGGCGCCCTGCCCGCCGCGCTCGCCGCGCAGGGTGTCGACATGCGGGTGCTGCTGCCGGGCTACGAGCCGGTGATCGCCGCGCTCGGGCCGCATGCCACAGTGGCCGAAGAGGACGATCTGTTCGGCGGCCCCGCCCGCCTTCTGCTGGGCGAGGCCGGGGGCCTGCCTGTCTACGTGCTGGACGCGGCGCATCTCTACGACCGCGCGGGCGGCCTTTACATGGCGCCCGACGGGCGCGACTGGGCCGACAACCCGCAGCGCTTCGCCGCGCTGTCCTGGGTGGCGGCCTTCGTGGCGCGGGCGGGCGCGGGTGGCTGGCGGCCGCAGGTTCTGCACTGCCACGACTGGCAGACCGGCCTCGCCCCCACCTACCTGCGCCAGATGGGCGGCGGGGCGGCCTCGGTGCTGACCGTCCACAACATCGCCTTCCCGGGCAACGCCGACGCCGCGCTGATGGGCACGCTTAGGCTCGATCCGGCGGGCTACACCCCCGATGGCTTCGAGTTCTACGGGCGGATCAGCCTGCTCAAGGCGGGGCTGGTGACGGCCGACCGCGTCACCACCGTCTCGCCCACCTATGCGCGCGAGCTCGCCACGCCGCAGTTCGGCATGGGGCTCGACGGGGTGATCCGCGCCCGGGCCGCCGACATGCGCGGCATCCTCAACGGGATCGACGAGCGCCTGTGGAATCCGCGGACCGACCCTCGCATCGCCGGCTGCTACGACGCGCCGGCAGGAAAGGCCGCGAACCGGCGCGCGCTGATCGCAGAGACGGGCCTCGACTCGGGCGCGCCTGGGCCGCTCGTCATCGCCGTCAGCCGCCTGACCGAGCAGAAGGGCTTCGACCTGATGGCCGAGGCGCTGCCGGCGCTCCTGTCGCGGGGCGGGCAGTTCGCGCTGCTTGGCTCGGGCGCGCCCGAAATCGAGCAGCGGTTCGCCGCGCTCGGCGCCGCACATCCGCGCGTCTCGGTGAAGATCGGCTACGACGAGGATTTCGCCCACCGGCTGATGGCCGGCGCCGACGCCATCGCGGTGCCCTCGCGCTTCGAACCCTGCGGGCTGACGCAGATGTACGGGCTACGCTACGGCACCCTGCCGCTCGTGGCGCGGACAGGCGGCCTGGCCGACACGGTGATCGAGGCGAACCACGCCGCGCGAACGGTCGGCGCCGGCACGGGCTTTCTCGTGGAGCCGGGCAGCGCGGCATCCCTCGCCGAGGGCCTGGGCCGGCTCTGCGACCTCTGGGAGGACAAGGCGGGGTGGGAGCAGGTGGCGCGCGCCGCGATGGCCCATCCCGTGGGCTGGGGGCCTTCGGCGGCGGACTATGCCGCGCTCTACGGCGAGATCGTGGGCGCCGCCTCGGAAGCCGCCTGAACGCGGCGCCGCGCGCCGCGCGCCCGCGCTCTCCTGACCGGTTCCCCCTCGCAGCGAGAGCCGTTATCGGTAGCAGCCATGCAGCCGACAGACCGCCACCGACTCGAGGTTTCGTGACGACAGCGTCTCCCCCTTCACTCCACGCATCCCGCGCAGGGTGCTCCCCGGGCCGCCTGGCCGGGCGGCCCGGGGGCGACGCTGGCCGCATCGCCTCCGGCGCGGCGCGCGCGGGGAGGCAGCGCGCATGATCGACGGTCTCACCCCGCCCGAGTCCGGGCGCCGCTACGCCTTCACGGCGGGGCGGGCTTGGCCCATGGGGCTGACGCTCGACGAGGATGGGGCGAACCTCGCGGTCTTCTCGGCCCACGCCACGAAGATCGAGCTGTGTCTCTTCGACGCCACGGGCCGCGAGACCCAGCGCCTCGCCCTGCCCGAGCGCGACGGCGACGTGTGGTTCGGCTACGTCCCCGGCCTTGCCGCCGGACAGCTCTACGGGCTGAGGGTGCACGGGCCCTACCGCCCCGACGAGGGGCACCGATTCAACCCCAACAAGCTGGTGATCGACCCCTATGCCCGCCAGCTCACCGGCGAGCCGAAATGGGACGACGCGCTGATGGGCTACACCGTGGGCTCGGGCTCGGCCGATCTGGGCTACGACCGGCGCGACAGCGCGCCCTTCATGCCCAAATGCGTGGCCGTGCCGCCGCCGCTGCCCGAGCACGCCCCGCCCCGCCCAGAGACGCCGCTCGCCGCGACCATCGTCTACGAGGCGCACGTCAAGGGGCTGACGATGCGGCACCCCTCCGTTCCGGCGCCCGGCAGCTATACCGCGCTCGCCTCCGACCCGATGCTGGAGCACTTCACACGGGTCGGGATCACGGCGGTGGAGCTTCTGCCGGTACATGCCTTCATCACCGACCGCTTCCTGCACGATCTCGGGCTGACGAATTACTGGGGCTATCAGTCCCTCGGCTTTTTCGCCCCCGACACCCGCTACATGAGTGGCGCCGACATCGCCGAGTTCCGCCAGATGGTCGACCGGCTGCATGGCGCTGGCATCGAGGTGATCCTCGACGTCGTCTACAATCACACCGGCGAGGGCAACCAGCTGGGGCCGACGCTGTCGTTCCGCGGGCTCGACAACGCCAGCTACTACCGACTGCACGAGGACCGGCGCTACTACATCGACGACACGGGCACCGGAAACACGGTGAACATCGATCACCCGATGGTGTTGCGCCTCGTGATGGATTCGTTGCGCTACTGGGTGGAGGTGATGGGGGTCGACGGCTTTCGCTTCGATCTCGCCACGACGCTCGGCCGCCGCGAGGTGCGCCACGGCGGCGGCTACGACCGCGGCGCGGCCTTTTTCGACGCGATCCGGCAGGACCCGACGCTGTCGCGTGTCAAGCTGATCGCCGAGCCGTGGGATGTCGGCCCCGGCGGCTACCAGCTCGGCGCCTTCCCCCCGCCCTTCTGCGAGTGGAACGACAAGTTCCGCGACGGGGTGCGCCGGTTCTGGCGGGGCGATCCGGGCCGCGCGCCCGATCTCGCCGACCGGCTGACGGGCTCGGCCCGGCAGTTCGACCACTCGGGCCGCGCGGCGACTGCCTCGGTCAACTTCCTGACCGCGCATGACGGCTTCACCCTGCAGGACGTGGTCAGCTACGCCCACAAGCACAACGAGGACAACGGCGAGGACAATCGCGACGGCCATTCCGAGAACTTCTCGGACAACATCGGCCACGAGGGTCCGACCGACGACGACGGCATCCGTGCCGCCCGCGCCCAGCGCAAGCGTGCGATGATGGCGACGCTCCTGCTGTCACAGGGCACGCCGATGATCCTGGCGGGCGACGAGCTGGGCCACACGCAGTCGGGCAACAACAACGCCTACGCGCAGGACAACGAGACGAGCTGGATCGACTGGGACGCGGCCGACGACGACTTCCTGCGCTTCTGCGCGCGGATGATCGCCTTTCGCCGCGCCCACCCGATCCTCCGGCAGAAGCTGTTCCTGCATTCCGGCGAGCGCGCGGTCGACGGCAAGCCCGACCTGTTCTGGTGGTGCGCCGAGGGGAGGCCTATGCGCACCTCCGACTGGCTCGACCCCGAGCTGCGGCTCGTCTGCGTCGAGATGCGCACCGCGCAGAACACGCCGCCCTACGCGGTGACCGAGCGCGCGATCTTCGCCGTCTTCAACGCCGGAGCCGAGACGCGAGAGGTGATGCTGCCCGAGGCGACGCCGGGCCGCTCGTGGCTGCGTGCGGTCGACTCCGACGCTCCCGAGGCGCCCGCCCACCGGGCGACCGAGGACGACCCGGACCTCGCGGAGGGGAGCGTGCGGGTGGCGGGCCAGTCGGTCGCCGTCTTCGTGCTGGCGCTCGACCCGTGAGCGGCCCCGCCCCGCAGGACGCCCCGCAGGATCCGCTGACGGCCCTCGCCGGACAGATGGGCGTGCAGCCGGCCTACCGCGACCAGACCGGCACCCTGCGCGAGACCTCCCCCGACACCGCCCGCGCCCTGCTCGCTGCGATGGGCATGACGGTGGAGACGGCGGCCGAGGCGCGCGAGCATCTCGCCCATCGGCAGGCGGCAGAGGCCGCGCGCCCGCTGCCCCGCTGGCAGGTGATCGAGGCGGGGCGCGCGGGGGCCGGCGTGCCCTGCCGCGCGCCGCGGGCGATCCTGCGGCTCGAGGACGGCTCCGAGCGCACGCTGGCGGCAGACGGCACCGTCACGCTCCCCGCCCTGCCCCTCGGCCGTCACCGGCTCGAGGCGGGCGGCCATGTCTGCGCCCTGATCGCCGCGCCCGCCGCCCTGCCCCTGCCGCCGCGCGGCTGGGGCGTGACGCTGCCGCTCTACGGCCTGCGCCCGCCGGAGCGGGGCGGCATCGGAGCCTACGACGACCTCGCCTGCGCGGCGTCGGCGCTGGCGGAGGAAGGCGCGGATTTCGTCGGGCTGAACCCGGTCCACGCGGGCTTCCCGACGGTCCCCGATCTGGCCTCGCCCTATTCCCCCTCCTCGCGCCGGCGCCTCAACGCGCTCCACATCGCGGCGCGGGGCGAGACCGCCACAGCGAGCGACCTGATCGACTACCGGGCCGACGCGCCCGCCCGCTTCGCCGCGCTCCGGGCCGAGTTCGACGCCGCGGGGGCCTTGCCGGAGGCGTTCCACGCCTTCGCGGCCGAGGGGGGCGCCGAGCTGCGCCGCTTCGCCCTGCACCAGGCGCTCTCGACCCGCTTCGGCCCCTACTGGACAGACTGGCCCGCACCCTATCGGCGCCCCGACAGCCCCGAGGTGGCGGCCTTCGCCGGGCAGGAGGCGCGCGAGATCGGCTTTCATCTCTGGGTGCAATGGCGAGCCGATACCGCCCTGCAGGCGGCGGCCGAGGCCGCCCGGCCGATGCGCCACGGCCTCTACCTCGACCTCGCGGTGGGCACTCACCCCGCGGGCGCAGAGACCTGGGCGCAGCCCGAGCTGTTCGCCCGCGGCGTCTCGCTCGGAGCACCGCCCGACGCCTTCTCGCCCGACGGGCAGTCGTGGGGCCTCGCGCCGATGATCCCGGCCGCGCTCGAGGCCACCGGCTTCGCCGCGCTGGCCGACACGCTCGCCACGCAGTTCCGCCATGCGGGGCTTCTGCGGATCGACCACATCCTCGGCTTCGACCGCGCGTTCTGGGTGCCGGTGGGCGCGGCGCCGGGCGCCTACGTCACCATGCCCCGCGCCGCCATGCTCGCCGTAGCCCGGCTCGAGGCCGCCCGCGCGGGCGCGCTGATCGTGGGCGAGGATCTCGGCAACGTGCCCGAGGGTCTGCGCGAGGCACTGGCCGAATCCGGGCTGCTGGGCTGTGCCGTCGCGCAGTTCGAGAAGGGCAAGGACGGCTGGAAGCGGGCCGAGGACTACCCCGAGGCCGCGCTCGCCTCCTTCGGCACCCACGATCTGCCCACCTGGGAAGGCTGGCGGCAGGGGCGCGACATCGCCGCCCGCGCGCGGATCAACGGGTGGGACCCTGCGTTTCATCGCCGGGCAACGGCCGAGAGGCGTGCCGATGTCGCCGGCTTCGAGACGCGTATCGGCGGCCCGACGCACGAACACGTCGCCCGGTTCCTCGGGCGCACACCCGCGCGGCTGGTGGCACTGCAGATCGAGGACGTGCTGGGCGTGGCCGACCAGCCCAACCTGCCTGGCACGACGGGCGAGTACCCCAACTGGCGCCGCCGCCTGCCGCTGGCGCCCGGCGACGCAGCGCGCAGCCCGGGCTTGAGGCGCGCGGCGGCGCTGATGGCCGAGACAGGACGAAAGGAGCCAAGGATGGACGTGATCACGGTCGCCACCGACCCGATCGAGGGGCAGAAGCCCGGCACCTCGGGCCTGCGCAAGAAGACGCGTGTCTTCATGGGGCCACATTACCTCGAAAACTTCGTGCAGGCGATCTTCGACGGGATCGGCGGCGCCCGGGGCAAGACGCTCGTGCTCGGCGGCGACGGGCGCTACTTCAATGACCGTGCGGCGCAGGTGATCCTGCGGATGGCCGCCGCGCAGGGGGCGAGCCGCGTGATCGTGGGCGCGGGCGCGTTGCTCTCCACCCCGGCCGCGTCGAACCTCATCCGCACCCGCGGCACCGACGGCGGCATCATCCTGTCGGCCTCGCACAATCCGGGCGGGCCGGACGAGGATTTCGGCGTCAAGTTCAACACGCCGAACGGCGGCCCCGCGCCCCAAGAGGTCACCGAGCGGATCCACGCCGCCTCGCAGGAGGTGCGCGAATACCGCATCCTCGAGTCGCAGGATATCGACCTTTCGCGCCCCGGCGAGACGACGCTCGGCGCCATGACGGTCGATGTGGTCGACCCGGTCGCCGACTACGCCGAGCTGATGGAGCGGCTCTTCGACTTCGACCGGATCGCGGCGCTCTTCGCAGGCGGCTTCCGGATGCGCTTCGACGCGATGAACGCGGTGACGGGGCCTTACGCACGCGCGATCCTGGAAGGGCGGCTCGGCGCGCCGGAGGGCACGGTCGTGAACGGCATGCCCCTGCCCGATTTCGGCGGTCTCCACCCCGACCCCAACCCGATCTGGGCGAAGGACCTGATGGACACGATGATGGCCGAGGGCGCCCCCGATCTCGGCGCGGCGTCGGACGGCGACGGCGACCGCAACATGATCGTGGGCCCCGGCACCTACGTCACCCCGTCGGATTCGCTGGCCGTCCTCGCGGCCAACGCCCCTCTCTGCCCGGGCTACGCCGACGGGCTCAAGGGCGTCGCCCGGTCGATGCCCACGAGCCGCGCGGTCGACAGGGTGGCCGAGGCGCGCGGGATGGCCTGCTACGAGACCCCCACCGGCTGGAAGTTCTTCGGCAACCTGCTCGACGACGGGCGCGTGACGCTCTGCGGCGAGGAGAGCGCGGGCACCGGCTCGGCCCATGTCCGCGAGAAGGACGGGTTGTGGGCCGTGCTGATGTGGCTGAACGTGCTCGCGGCGACGGGCAAGACGGTGCCCCAGGTCATGGCCGGCCACTGGGCCGAGTTCGGCCGCGATTTCTACTCGCGCCACGATTACGAGGGGCTCGACGCCGACGTGGCGGGCAAGCTGATGGAGGATGTGCGCCTGCGCCTCGGCGACATCGCCGGGACCGAATGGGGCGGGCGGATGGTCGAGTCGGCCGACGAATTTGCCTACGACGACCCCGTCGACGGCTCTCGCGCCGAGGCGCAGGGCCTGCGCGTGCGCTTCTCGGGCGGCGGGCGGATCGTGTTCCGCCTCTCGGGCACGGGCACGTCGGGGGCGACGCTGCGCGTCTACCTCGAGGACTACACCGACGATCCCGCCCGCTTCGGCGAGGATCCGCAGGTGGCGCTCGCGCCGATGATCGCGGCGGCCGACGGGCTGGCCGAAATCTCCGCCCGCACCGGCCGCACGGCACCGGACGTCCGCACCTGAGTGCCTGGCCTGCCGGCGCGGCGCGCGGTCAGGGCGCCGTCATGCCGGCCGCCGCCATGAGCTAGGGCCGGTCGCCCCGGAGATCTGACGGCCCCGCCCCTCGCGGCGCGACGGCCCGTCGCCCCGGGCGGCGCCCTCGACGTCGCGGGCGGCCCGGTTCAGATGTGCCTCGGGAACGAAGCCGGAGGGGTCGTCGAGCGTGGCGGCGTGCAGGTAGAGCTCGCCCGGCCAGATCGTGCACATGTAGCTGAGAAACGTGCCGCAATCGGGGCAGGCGCCGCGCGTCACGCCGGGCGAGGTGGCGCGGAAGGCACGCCGCGCCGTCCACCGCACGACCGGCTTCGGAAAGCCGAGATAGCCGACCGGCGAGGCACCCGCCGAGCGCCGGCAATCGGCGCAGTGGCAGAGAACCGAGCGGAACGGCGAGACGGACGCTTCCCACGCCACGCGCCCGCATCTGCACCGCCCCGACAGCATGCGCCTCGGCCCCCGTCGCGCCCTGCTCACCGCAAAGCAGGAGAGCGCGCCACGGCATCGGGTCAAGTCACCGCGAAGGTCGCTGTCGCCCGGAGGGTCGTCGAGGAGGATCTCGTGGCGGTCGCACCAGGATTCGAACCTGGGGCCTCTACCTTCGGAGGGTAGCGCTCTATCCAGCTGAGCTATGCGACCGTGCGGATCGACATATCTCCCGCCACGGGCTTTCGCAATCCCCGGAGCCCCACGCGGGCGCCACTTTCGCGCCACACCCGAGGCGCACCTCGCGCTGACGGGGCGTCCCTGCACGCGGCGACAAGGGCTTTGACCGGTCCCGCGACTGGCGGCATGATCACCGGCGCGCGACAGGACAAGTGCATACGGTATCCATGACACACGGACAGGAGGCGCAGCCGCGACCGACCTCTTCAGGGCTCGACGCGGTCACGGTCGGCGAGGTGCTGCGCCTGCACGCGGCGATTCAGCCCGAGGCACGCCTGCGCATGGCGATTTCGTCGGCCTCGCTCGCCGCCGCGGCGCTCATCGTGGCGCCCTGGCTCGCCGCTCTCTGCCTCGCGATCGACGCGGTGGCCGACCGCCTCTCCCTGCGCCACCTTCGGCGCTTTGCCGAGGACAGGCAGCGCCGGGATTACCACGCCTTCCTGGCGCTGACGGCGATCGCCAACGTGGCCTTCGTCATGCCGGCCACGGTGATGCTGGCCACGGGCGACAACTACGCCTCCTTCCTGGCGATGTTCTACCTCTTCGGCACGATCCTGCACGTCACGACGATGCTCGCCATCCACCGCCGGGCGGCGCTGATCTGCCTCGGCGCATGCATCGTTCCGGTGGCGGTGGCGAACTTCTTCGCCCTTTCCACGGCGCAGGACTAAACGCTGCTGGGCTGGACGAGCCTCGCCTTCCTCGCCATCACGGCCTATGCGCTGAGCACCATCCTGTCGACGGGACGCATGCACGCGGCGCTCGCCGAGGCGCAGCGAGGCGGCCACGGCGGCGCGCGACCGCCTGCTCGCCGTGATGAGCCACGAGATGCGCACACCGCTCAACGCGGTCACGGGGATCGCGGCCGAGTTGCGGGCGAAACGCGACACGCCACCCTCGGCCGAACACGTGGCGATCCTGTCGTCGGCCTCCGACGACCTGCGCGGGCTGGTCGATGACCTCGTGGATCTTTCGGCCATCGGTTCGGGCGGGCTGCGGGTGACGCCGGCGCCGGGCGAACCGGTGGCCGAGATCCGCCACGCGGTCGAGCGACAGCGGCCCGCTGCCCGCGCGAAGGGCCTCACCCTCGAGATGCGCGTGGGCGAAGGCGTTCCCGAGCATGCCGAGATCGCCCGCCTGCGCCTCCGGCAGGCGGTGGGCAATCTCGTCTCCAACGCCGTGGCCTATACCGACCGCGGCGCGGTGCGTGTCCATCTCGAGCGCGGTGCGGGCGACCTCCTCGACGTCGTGGTGGAGGATACCGGCCCCGGACGTCACCCCAGCAGGTCGTGGCAGAGTTCGAGTGCCTCGACCAGCGTATCGACCTCGCCCCTCGTGTTGTAGAGGCCGAAGGAGGCGCGGCAGGTCGCCGTCTCGCCCAGGTGATCCATCAGGGGCCCGGCGCAATGGTGGCCCGCGCGCACCGCGACGCCCTTCTTGTCGAGAATGGTCGAGATGTCGTGCGGATGCGCGCCGCCGGCCATGGTGAACGAAAAGATCGCGCCCTTGCCCGGTGCGTCGCCGTGCACCTTGAGCCAGTTCAGGCCGAAGAGCCGCTCGCGAGCGTAGTCGCGCAGGCTCGCCTCGTGGGCGGCGATGTTCTCCATCCCCAGACCCATCATGTAGTCGAGAGCGGCGCCGAGCCCGATCTGCTGGACGATGGCGGGCGTGCCCGCCTCGAACTTCATCGGCGGCTCGGCATACACCACCTCGTCACGGTGGACCTCCCTGATCATGTCGCCGCCGCCCATGAAGGGTCGCATCTCGTCCATCCGTTCCCTGCGGATGTGGATCGCGCCCGAGCCGGAGGGACCGTAGAGCTTGTGCCCCGTGATCGCGTAGAAATCGGCGCCGATCGCGCCCACGTCGACGGGCAGGTGGACGGCCGCCTGGGAGCCGTCGACCAGCACCGCCGCGCCCTTGTCGTGGGCGCCCTTCACGATGGCGGCCACGTCGACCACGGTGCCGAGCACGTTCGACATGTGGGTGACGGCGACGAGCCTCGTCTTCGGCCCTATGGCGTCGATCACCGCCTGGGGGTCGAGCGCCCCGTCGGGATCGGTCTCGACCCATTTCAGCACCGCGCCGTGGCGCTCGCGCAGGAAATGCCACGGCACGATGTTGGCGTGGTGCTCCATCACCGACAGAACGATCTCGTCGCCCGGCTCGATCCGCGGCATCAACCACCCGTAGCAGACGAGGTTGATCCCCTCGGTCGTGCCCGAGGTAAAGACGATCTCGCGCTCGTCGGCCGCGCCGAGGAAGCGCGCGACGGTGCCGCGGACGGCCTCGTAGCGCTCGGTCGAAAGATTCGACAGGGTGTGCAGGCCGCGGTGCACGTTGGAATATTCCTCGGCATAGCCGCGCATCACCGCGTCGATCACGGCCTGCGGCTTCTGCGCCGAGGCCCCGTTGTCGAGATAGGTCAGCGGTTTGCCGTTCACCTCGCGGGCGAGGATGGGAAAGTCGGCGCGGACCTGTTGGACGTCATACATTCGGGGCCTCCCCGGGGACGGTCAGACCGAGCAGCGTGAGGACGAGCGACAGCGCGAAAACGATCGCGAGCAGCGAAACCACGATCATGACGAAGACCATGGCGGCGCTCTCGAACTCGTGCACGGCCATCACGAACTGCGTCAGCAGCCAGAAGAAAAAGACGATGCCCGCCAGGCCCACCAGCCCCGACAGCGCGGGCGAGACGACGCCCACGCCGAGCTGGACGACCTGCAGGCAGACGAGCAGGAACTGCAGCCATGTGACGGCCGCGATAGAGTCTTCGATCCGTCCCACCCCGCCGAAGCTGCGGCCGATCCAGTGGACGGCGAATACCATGATGACAAGGATAGCGCCCTGGATCAGCCCGACGAGGAGCGGGCTCTCGGCGAAGGGCAAAAGCGCCTCGCCCTCGGCCGCCGGGCCGCCCGAGAGCAGGAGCGACGAGACCTGTGCGGCGATGGCCGAGAGCGCCACGACAACCACGAGCGCCTGCCAGAGCACCGGCGCAGGCAGGTCGAGCGCGACGAGCCGGCGGGCCGCGCCCTGCGGGTCGGAAAAGGTCTGCCGGATCAGGCCGGGGATGAGGGCGGTCTCGGACATGGTTCAGGCGCGCCTTTCCTGGGGCCTCTCCGCTTCGCGCAGCGATATGCCCCAGATCGACAGGAACGCAAGGGCGGTGACCGACGAGGCGATGGTCAGTTCGGGCCCCTCGCCGAAAAACCCCGCCACCATCCCCTGCAGCAGGAAGAGCGGCGAGGTGGCAAGCAGCGTCCAGAACAGGGCCGCCCGCGCGCCCCACCACGTGCCCTTGCCCCCGAACAGACGGGCCACGACGTGCGACAGCGCGGCGATCCCGTAGAACAAGAGCGGCGCGATAAAGAGCCAGGCGAAGAGCGCCGCGCCGATGCGCGCGTCGAGGGGGGCGCCCTCGGGGTCGAGCAGCGCCTCGCGCTGCAGCCGCGGCCATTGCCCGATGAAGATGATGAGGCACGCCCCCATCACCCAGGCGATGGCGCGATCCTCGCGCGGGCCGCCTTCCAGCAGGCGCCGGATGACGGCCCGCGGGGACCGGTAGGTGCGGACGATCTCGGTGGACAGCGCCAAAAGCTACCTCCGCCGGCGCGCCAGCCACGCTTCGAGGCGGGCGGTAATGTCGGCCGCGATCTCGGCGTCGTCGATCTCCTCGATGGCTTCGGCGAGGAAGGCGAGCGTCATCAGGTCGGTCGCCGGCCCCTCGGGGATGCCGCGCGAGCGCAGGTAGAAGAGCCCTTCCTCGTCGATCGCGCCCGAGGTCGAGCCGTGCGAACAGGCCACGTCGTCGGCATAGATCTCGAGCTCGGGCTTGGCGAGGAACTGGCTGTCCTCGTCGAGCAGGAGCGACTGGCTGATCTGGTAGCCGTCGGTCTTCTGCGCCCCGGGCTGGACGAGGATCTTGCCCTGGAAGACGCCGATGGC
This sequence comes from Rhodobacteraceae bacterium HLUCCA09, assembly GCA_001314685.1. Classification (GTDB taxonomy): domain Bacteria; phylum Pseudomonadota; class Alphaproteobacteria; order Rhodobacterales; family Rhodobacteraceae; genus HLUCCA09. The sequence continues at coordinate 15,430 of LJNT01000099.1, read as the reverse complement.
GCCGTTGCGCAGCACCTTCTTGAAGACCTGCCGGCTCTCGCACCGCTCGGCGTCGTGGGTGACGAACACCGTGTCGTCGTGATGGAAGTCGCCATCGCCGAGGCAGGCGCCGGCCACATGGGCCACCGCGTCGTCGCCGGTGAACTCCACGATCACCTCGTTGCGCGTGAGCACGCCGTTCGCCGTCAGAGTGAACGACTTGAACGTCGCCTCGCGGGCGACCTGCGCGAAGATGTGGGTGGCCGCCCGACGCTCATGGTCGCGGCCCTGCGCGCGCACGTGGTGGAAGGTGCCGCCCTCGGCTACGTCGACCTCCATCACCTTGTTGAAGCGCGCCGCCGCCGGGCCGTTTTCCAGAACCGTCAGTTCGGCGCCCGATTCCACCTTGATGCAATGGTGGAGGATCGCATCGGATGTATCTGACTTGTGGAGATAAATCAGGCTGACTGGCTTTTCGGCCTTACCCGTGACGCGGATCAGCACCCCGTCGGTGGCAAACGCGGTGTTGAGCGTGGCCAGCGGCCGGCGGACGGGCGACTGCCCCTGCGCCTCGAGTGTGCCGTAGAGGTCGCGCGCCCAGTGGATGTCCCTGGTGCTTGCCTCTTCCAGACGCTCGATCTCGACACCGGCCAGCGACGGGTCGTCGGACTTGTCCGAATCGAACACGCCATCGACGAACACCAGCTTGATCCTGTCGATCTCGCCGAAGACGGGCGCCTCTCCCCCGTCGTCTAACAGCGCGGCCGGCACCGGCTCGGGCTGCACCAGCGTCGCGGGATCGGTGTATTTCCAGTATTCGTCGCGCTTGTGCGGCAGGCCGGTCTCGCGCAGCCGCGTCAGCGCGGCGTTGCGCGCCGACGCGATCCAGCCGCCGCCTGCGGGCATGGTCATCGCGGCCAGCCGCGCGTCGAGCGCGTCGTGCTTGGCCTGAAGCGCCTGCTGCTTGACCCTGGTCGGCGTCGCCATCACGCGGTCTCCTCGTTCAGGTGGCCGTATCCTTCTTCCTCGACCTGGCGCGCCAGCTCGGGCCCGCCGGTCTGCACGATGCGCCCGCCCGACATGATGTGCACGACATCGGGCACGATATGGTCGAGCAGGCGCTGGTAATGGGTGATCACGAGAAAGCCGCGACCCGCGTCGCGCAGCGCGTTCACGCCGTCCGCCACCAGTTTCATCGCATCGACGTCGAGACCCGAATCGGTCTCGTCGAGGATGCACATCCTCGGCTGCAGGATCGCCATCTGCAGGATCTCGTTGCGCTTCTTCTCGCCGCCCGAGAAGCCCACGTTGACCGGGCGCTTCAGCATGTCCTGGTCCATCCGCAGCTCCTTCGCCTTTTCGCGGACCAGCTTGAGAAAGTCGGCGGCGCTGATTTCGTCTTCGCCGCGAGCCTTGCGCTGGGCGTTCACGGCCGTGCGCAGGAAGGTCATGTTGCCCACGCCGGGGATCTCGACGGGATACTGGAACGCCAGGAACAGGCCGGCGGCCGCGCGTTCCTCGGGGTCCATCGACAGGATGTCGGCGCCTTCGAGCGTGGCCGAGCCGTCGGTCACCACGTAGCCGTCGCGGCCCGACAGGACGTAGGAGAGCGTCGACTTGCCCGAGCCGTTCGGCCCCATGATCGCGTGGACCTTGCCGGCCTCGACGCTGAGGTCGACGCCCTTGAGGATCTCCTTGTCCTCTTCCTCGAGCTTCACGTGCAGGTTCTTGATGTCGAGCATGTCGGACTCCTTCAAATGCGTGCGCCCGGCGCTGCCGCGGCAGGCCGGGGATTGGGTTGTTCGAGTGCGGGAGCGGGGCGGCGCGGGGCCGCCCCAGGGGTCAGCGCACGATCTCGGCGAGTGGTGGCCACTGACCGAGCGAGGCCATCGCGGCCTCGGTCGTCGGCGCGGTGAAAAAGCCGAGGACGGGGTCGGGCAGCCGCTCGGGCCCCGCGAGCGCCACCGCCGTGGGCAAGGCGAGCAGCATCAGGATCGCCAGGCCCGGCCCGCCACCGCGTCGGCCGCGCCGGTCGCGGTGCTTCTGGCCCGGCGGGCAGTGGATGACACCGTCGGGCGCCCATGTTCTGCCCTGTTCGATCCGCTGGATCCGCTCGTGAAAGTGCTTGTCGGCCGGCATCCTTGCCCTCTCCTTCAACCCTTTCCGCAAGACATGCGCAGCGAAGCGGGCGCGCATGTGGCGCGCACGCGGCAGGCGCTGGCAGAAGCGGCGGAAATTCGGCGGTGAAGGCGGTCATGGGGCCTCGGCGCGTCGTGGTGCGGTCGGAATCAGGAGAGCGTTACGGCAGTGCCGGAGACCGAGACCATCAGCATGTTGTTGACGACCTCGTAGTCGATGTCGACGCCCACGATGGCGTTGCCGCCGATGGCGCGGCCGCGGTCCTCCAGCTCCGAGAAGGCGGTCTCGCGCGCCTCGCGCAGGCTGGCCTCGTAGGCGCCAGAGCGGCCGCCGATGATATCGGTGATCCCGGCGAAGATGTCGCGAAAGACGTTGGCGCCGAGAATGGCCTCGCCGACGACGACGCCTTGATAGGCGGTGATGGTGTGGCCCTCGACGGTGGGGGTCGTGGTGACGATCATCTCTGTCCTCATGCAGCGGCTTGGGCGGCCCGCAGGCGGGCCGGGAAGGTCTCGCGCAGGGCGTGCTGCGCCTCGGTGATGCCGGCCCCGCCCCTGATCGCGTGCGGCAGGGGCCGATTGATGCGGGCCGGTATGTCGGCCACGGAGAGCGGCGCGCCCAGCGCCCGGCCCACGCTCGCGGCGTAGTCGTGGAACTTGAGCGCGGCGTGGGCATGCTGGCCCCAAGGCTCCAGCCAGTCGCTCGGCACCCCGCAGGCATCGGCCACGACCAGACCGTGCAGCGAAGACGACAGCACGTAGGCGCACCTCGCGATGCGGCGCACCACCTCGACCGGCTCGCCCGCCGGGTCGATCACCTCGACGCGCGGCTCGGCGGCGGCGAGCGCGGCGAGCGCCGGGTCGCCCCGCTTCGTCAGGTGAGGCACGACGCCGACGCGATCCTGCCGCGCCGGCAGCCCGCCCACCGCCTCGGCCGCGAGCAGCCCGGGGTCGCCGAAGCGCGTATCGGCGCGCTCGAGCAGGGCTGCCGTCACCGGCCCGCGCAGAAGCGCCACGTCGACCCGGTCGAGAAAGCCGCGCTCGACCGGCCCCATGCAGCCCGTGCCCCAGACGACGGGCCGCGGCTCGCGCGGGGCCTCGACGCCAGCGGCCACCATGCGCATCAGCGAGCCGCAGGCGAACAGCTCGGCATCGCCCTTGGACGCCCACGCCACCGGTCGGCCCGAGATGTGGCGGACGACCAGCGCCGACAGGGCGTCGCCGAAATTGGCCTCGTGCCGATACCAGAACAGCCGGATCGGGGTCATTCGGCCTCTCCTTGCGCAGGCCGGCCCCGGCGCAGCACAGTCTGCGCGAAGAGGCTACCGAGGAAGCCCGACGCGAAGGACACGGCAAGGAACGCGCCGAGGGCGAGCGCATCCATCACCGTGTCCACCACGAGGGCGAATACGAGACAGAACGCGCCCGTCAGGGCCGCCTGCGTGAACATGCGCGCCATGGGCCGGCCGTCCCCGCGCCTCGGCTCAGCCGACCGAGCCTTCGAGGCTGATGGCGACGAGCTGCTGCGCCTCCATGGCGAACTCCATCGGCAGGGCCTGCAGCACCTCTCGGGCGAAGCCGTTGACGATCAGCGCCACTGCCTCTTCCTCGTCGATCCCCCGCTGGCGGCAGTAGAACATCTGGTCGTCGTCGACCTTCGAGGTCGTTGCCTCGTGCTCCACCCGGCTCGAGTTGTTCTTCACCTCGATGTAGGGGACGGTATGCGCCCCGCACCTGTCGCCGATGAGCAGCGAGTCGCACTGGGTATAGTTGCGCGAATGCGTGGCCTTGGGGTGCATCGAGACGAGGCCGCGATAGGTGTTCTGCGCCTGACCCGCGCTGATCCCCTTCGAGACGATCCGGCTCTTCGTGTTCTTGCCGAGATGTACCATCTTGGTGCCGGTATCGGCCTGCTGGTGGTTGTTGGTGATTGCGATCGAGTAGAACTCGCCCTGGCTGTCGTCGCCCCGAAGGATGCAGGACGGATACTTCCACGTGATGGCCGAGCCGGTTTCCACCTGCGTCCACATCACCTTGGACCGGTCGCCCCGGCAATCGGCGCGCTTGGTGACGAAGTTGTAGATGCCGCCGCGCCCCTCCTCGTCGCCCGGATACCAGTTCTGCACGGTGGAATACTTCACCTCGGCATCCTCGAGCGCGACGATCTCGACCACCGCGGCATGCAGCTGGCTCTCGTCGCGCTGGGGCGCGGTGCAGCCCTCGAGGTAGGAGACGAAGGCCTCCTTGTCGCAGATGATGAGCGTGCGCTCGAACTGGCCCGTGTTCTCGGCGTTGATGCGGAAGTAGGTCGACAGCTCCATCGGGCAGCGCACGCCCGGCGGGATATAGACGAACGACCCGTCGGAGAAGACGGCGGAGTTGAGCGCGGCGAAGTAGTTGTCGCCCTGCGGCACGACCGACCCGAGATATGTCTTGACCAGATCGGGGTGCTCGCGGATCGCCTCCGAGATCGAGCAGAAGATCACGCCCGCCTCGGCGAGCTCCTTCTGGAAGGTCGTGCCCACCGACACCGAATCGAACACGGCATCCACCGCCACCTTGCGCTCGCCCTCGCGGCCCTCGGCCGGAGACGCGCCCGCGGCGCCCTCGACGCCGGCGAGGATCATCTGCTCCTTCAGCGGGATGCCGAGCTTCGCGTAGGTCTCGAGCAGCTTGGGGTCGACCTCGTCGAGCGACTTCGGCTTCTCCTTCATCGAGACCGGCTTGGCGTAGTAATACTGCTCCTGGTAGTCGATCGGCGTGATGTTCAGCATCGCCCAGTCTGGCTCGACCATCTCGAGCCAGCGGCGATAGGCGGCGAGGCGCCACTCGGTCATCCACTCGGGTTCCTCGTTACGCTCCGAGATCAGGCGGACGATGTCCTCGTTCAGCCCCTTGGGGGCGAACTCCATCTCGATGTCCGTCTCCCAGCCGTACTTGTACTTGCCCATGGAGGCCACGGTCTCGACCGTCTCGCGGTCGACCTCTTCGCGCACCTTGAGGCCGCCGACGGTCTCTTCCGTCCCGGCCTCGGGGGCCGTCCTGTTGTCAAGTGCCGTCATCGCGCGTCTCCCTTGTCTCGTCCCGCGCGGCCCCCGCGGGGCCGCCCTCGTCCTGCCGGGCCGCGCCTCAGGCCGCGCGCGCCCTGAATTTCTCCAGCCGCGCCCGCCACACCTCGGCGAAGCGCCGCACCTGGTCCTCCGTCACCCCGGGCCCGAGCGAGACCCGGATCGCGCCCCGCGCCACCTCCGGCGCGTGGCCCATCGCCTCGAGCACGCCCGACGACCGCGCCTTGCCCGAGGAACAGGCCGAACCCGCCGAGATGGCGAAGCCCGCGAGATCCATCTGCATCACCTGCGTCTCGCCCTTCCAGCCGGGCACGGCAAGGCAGGTGGTGTTGGGCAGCCGGGCCGCCGAGTGCCCGACCAAAATAATCCCCTTTTCGCAGACATCCAGACTTATTTCTAGAATATTTCTAAGTTCGCCGACCCGGTCCCAGACACCCTCGGCGAGATCGCGCGCCGCCGCCCCGGCCGCCGCGCCGAACCCGGCGATCCCCACGATGTTCTCGGTGCCCGAGCGTCGCCCCATCTCCTGCCCGCCGCCGCGGATCTGCGCCGGCAGGTCGGTGCCCCGCTTCAGCACCAGCGCGCCCACGCCCTTGGGGCCCCCGATCTTGTGGGCCGAGACGAATGCCGCCTCCACCCCCGACCAGTCGAAGGCGAAGGGAACCTTGCCGAATCCCTGCGTCAGGTCCGACACCGCCAGCCCCTCGGGCAGTTCCTGCACCACTCCCGTCTCGGAATTGGCAAGCTGCAGGGTCGCGCACCCAGGCGCGGCCACGGCCACCCGGCCCTGCCCGTCGACCGGCAACACCGAATCGGCCCACGCCTTGACCGCGTCATGCTCCACGGCCGATCCGGCGAGGCCCCGCCCGGCGAGCGCCAGCGCCGCCGCCTCGGTCGCGCCGGAGGTGAACACGATGTCGGCCGACAGCGCGCCCAGCGCCTCGGCCACCTGCGCGCGCGCCCGCTCGACCACGGCGCGCGCCGCCCGGCCCTCGGCATGGACCGACGAGGGGTTGCCGACCACGTCCATGGCCTCGGCCATCGCCGCCCGCGCCTCGGGCCGGAGCGGCGCGGTCGCGTTCCAGTCGAGGTAGACCCGTTCGGCCATGTGGCGCCTCCCTCCGGGCGGTGCGCGCCGCCCCTGTCTTCATTGTGCGTCAAATATCCCCGCCGGAGGCTCCCGCAACCCGCAACGGGCGCGCGGGCGGCACGGGGTCAGTCGTCGACCATCTCGAGAATCGTCGGCACCGCCGGGCACGGCGCGAGCGAGTTGTCCACCACGTCCGACAGACGGGCCTGGTGAAGGAAGACGTACACATGTGCCGACAGCCCCTCCCACAGCCGGTTGGTGAGCGACTGCGCCCGGGAGCCCGACAGCCCGCCCTTGGCGCCCGCCCCCGTGTGCAGCGCGCTCACCGTCTCGTCGACCGCCTCGAAGACTTCGCTCACCCGGATCTCGCTCGCCGGGCGGGCGAGACGGTAGCCGCCGCCGGGCCCGCGCACGCTCTCGACGAGGCCCGCGCGGCGCAGACGCACGAAGAGCTGCTCCAGATAGGGCAGCGAAATGTTCTGCCGCTTGCTCACCTCCGCCAGGGTCACGAGGCCCGGCTGCCCGTCCTCGGACGGCGCGAGCGCGAGATCGGCCAGCGCCACCATCGCGTAGCGCCCCTTCGTGCTGAGCTTCACCCGCAACCCTCCTCGCCATCGCTTCCGCTTCGACGCCAGCGGCCGGCCCGTCATCGGTCCGCCCGTCCGCCACCTGTCCGGAGCGCTCTTGCGCGCCGCGGCCCGACCACATCCCGTCTCTGCCGCCCCGCGCAGCATTGACGCCGGACAGCCGGGCGCCTAGGTCGCACAGGCTCCGCAGAACCGCCGCGGTGCAAATTAGAACAGTTCTAGATCGCCCGGCCCACCGCGTCAACGACAAGGTCCGCCGCGGCGGCGCAAGACAGGACGCACGATGCCCGAGGTGATCTTTCCCGGTCCGGAGGGGCGGCTCGAGGGCCGCTACCACCCGCAGAAGGCGCCCGATGCGCCGATCGCCATCATCCTCCACCCGCATCCGCAATTCGGGGGGACGATGAACAACAAGGTGGTCTACAACCTCCACTACTGTTTCCACGACATGGGGTTTACCGTCCTTCGCTTCAATTTTCGCGGGGTGGGCCGCAGCCAGGGCGAATACGACCAGGGCGTGGGCGAGTTGTCGGACGCCGCCTCGGCGCTCGACTACCTGCAATCGCTCAACCAGAACGCCAAGCATTGCTGGGTCGCCGGCTTTTCCTTCGGAGCGTGGATCGGCATGCAATTGCTGATGCGGCGCCCCGAGATCACCGGCTTCGTCTCGGTCTCGCCCCCGGCCAACATGTACGACTTCTCGTTTCTCGCCCCCTGCCCCTCGTCGGGCCTCATCATCAATGGCGGGGCCGACCGGGTCGCGCCGCCGAAGGACACGCACACGCTGGTCTCCAAGCTCCACGAGCAGAAGGGGATCACGATCACCCACGAAGAGGTCGCCGGCGCCGACCATTTCTTCAAGGAGCCGCACATGGGCACGATGCTCGAGACGGTCGAGGACTACGTGCGCAAGCGGCTCACCGAGACGACGCGGTAACGTCATGGCCTTTCTCGACACCGTTGCCGAACGCATGGCCGTGACCACCTTCGAGCGCGCCCAGGCATCGGGCGATCCCGATCTCGTCGATGACGTCTCCAAGATGATCGGGCAGTCCTCGCCCACCCTGCAGGAAGCCTACAATACCTGCATCCGCTATCTGCGCGCCGAGGCCCGGGTGATGCAGTTCATCGACCAGCGCGTCGACGTGGTCGACGACGGCGAGTAGCCGGAGGGAGACAGTAGATAGCTGGAGGGACGTGGCACGGGGCAGCCCATCATGCCTCCACGTCCACGACACGGAGGGCGGTGGGGAACCGCTTGCGCCGTGCGTCCCCGATATCGGCCGGCGAAACCCGAGAGGTCGCCCGGCCGGCACCGGCCCAGGCGCGGGACGGCCGTCGCTCCTGGAGAGACGGTCCACGCAATCGAGAAAGAAATGTCCGGGCCGCACGCGCCTTCGCAACCTGCGCGATGCGCCTCAGTCGAACTTGCCGGAGGGGGCGAGCACCGTGGCCTCGCCCTTGAGAACGGGCTTGCCGGCGACCAGGCACCGCGTGTCGAGCTTCACCCGGCGCTTCGCGTGGTCGATCTCCATCACCTCGACCTCGGCGCGCACGAGGTCGCCGGGGCGGACGGGCGCGAGGAACTTCAGCGACTGGCCCAGATAGACCGTGCCGTGGCCGGGAAGCTGCTCGCCAATCACGGCCGAGATAAGGCCGGCCGTGAGCATGCCGTGGGCGATGCGACCCTCGAAGATCGTGTCCTGCGCATAGTCGTCGTCGAGATGCACCGGGTTCCGATCGGTCGAGACCTTGGCGAACATCTCGATATCCTCGTCCGTCACCACCTTGTTGAGGTGGCGCGTCATCCCGATCTCGAGTTCCTCGATGACGATGGTGCCGCGGGGGAAGTTGTCGAGCATGGTCACGTCCTCGGCTTTCATGCGCGTCACATAGTCGATCGGCGCCCTCGCTGCAATGCGGAAAAGAAACAATCGTGTTGCTGGGGGCGGAAATCCGAAATTTTGTTGCGGCCACTGCAAGGCTCGCGGTGCATCGTGCATCGCAAGCGGCCGAACATGGCCGGCCTGCGTGGTGTCGGCATCCGGCGAAGCGGAACCCGGACCGCCTGCCCGGGCAGGCGGCACCGGTGGGGCCTAGCGCAGGTAACCGATGGCGTAGGGGGCCGAAAGCTGGCGGTCGGCGAGGAGCCGCTCCACCTTCGCGGGGTCGGGCTGTCCGCCCGGGGCGGGGCCGGTCGCCGTCTCGTCGCGGGCGAGGCCGCCGGTGACGAAGATCGCGTCGAGCCCTTCGCCCAGCGCGCCGGCGATGTCGGTGTCGGGCCCGTCGCCGATGCATAGGATGCGCTCGGGCTCGACCCCGGTCGCGTCGTGAAGGCGCCGGCGGGCGAGGTCGTAGATCGGCGGATGCGGCTTGCCGAAATAGAGGCTCTCGCCGCCCATCTCGTCGTAGAGGCGGGCGATGGCGCCGGCGCACCATTCGCGACTCTCACCCCTGTCGACGACGATGTCGGGGTTGGCGCAAAGGAGCTTCCACCCCTTCGTCTTGGCGTAGAGCAGCTCGCCCTCGTGCGCGCTGGGGTCGGCATGGGGGTCGGCGGGGCCGGTGACGACGAGGCCCTCGGCCTCGGTCATGGGCACGATCTCGATCTCCATCGGGTCGGAATCGATGGCCAGCGGGTGGAAGAAGCTGTGATCGCGCTCCTCGCCGATGAAGTGCACGCGTCGGCCCACCGCGCCATGGTAGAGCGCGAGGCGCGCCGCGTCGCCGGAGGTGGCGATGGCATCCCACGCGCCCTCGGGCACGCCGAGGCGGGCGATCTGCAGCTCGACCTCGGCGCGGGGGCGGGGGGCGTTGCTGACCAGCACGACATGGCCGCCGCCCGCGCGGTAGCGCTCCAGCGCGGCGACGGCGGCAGGCCAGGCGCGGATGCCGTCATGCACGCAGCCCCAGAGATCGACGAAGGCGGCATCGTACTCGGCGGAGATGGCGTCGAGGCTCTCGATCACTTGGGTCATGGGCGGCTCCGGCGGTTACGATGCGGAAAGAGCGGCTGGTCGTCGCTCTTGTTTCGTGCATGGCGCATGACGGCGCGCAGCGCGCCGCCGGGCCGCCGGATCAGACCTTGATGTTGGGAATGATCTGCTTCTTGCGGCTCATCACGCCGGGCAGGACCACCGTGTCGCTCGAGACGGTTTGGCCGAAGCTCTGCTCGGCGATCGTCTTCACCCTTTCGTTGGGGATCAGCAGCGTCGCCTCCTCGCGGATGATGTCGACGACGAACAGCATCACCTGGTCGACCCCGTCCTCGGCCGCGACCTCCTGCATCGTGCGCATGAGCGAGTCCTTGCGGCCGAGCGGGATCTCGGGCGCGGTCGTCTCGAGCACCGAGATGCGCAGCTTCGTGCCGTCGAAGTCGCCCACCTTGCTGTCCATCCGGATCAGTTCGGCATCGGTGAAGGCCGAGACGTCGGACTTCGCCGCGAACATCTCGGCCGCGTAGTCGGGGATCGACACGCCCAGGTCGGCCGCCAGCCGCTCGGCCAGCGCCTTGTCGGCGTCGGTCGTCGTGGGCGAGCGGAACTGCAGCGTGTCGGAGAGGATGCACGAGAGCATCGCCCCCTTGATGCCCTCGGGCATGCGCTCGGCCTCGGCGCCCATCAGGTCGTGCAGGATGGTGGCGGTGCAGGCCACGGCGCGGACGGTGATGTTGATCGGCCCCTTCGTCTGCAGGCCGCCAGTCAGCTTGTGGTGGTCGATGATCTCGAGGATCTCGGCCTTGTTGACCGAGGGGGGCAGCTCGTCGGGATTGTTGGTGTCGACGATGACCACGGGGGCGCCCTCTTCGATGTCGGCGATGATCTGCGGCCTGGGCAGGTCCCAGCGGTCGAGCACGAAGGCGGCCTCGGTGTTGGGCTCGCCCAGCAGCCTCGCCTCGGCGGGGGTGCCGGCCACCTCGGACAGATACCACGCCCAGATGATCGGGCTGCCGGTGGCGTCGGTGTCGGGGGCCTTGTGGCCGAAAACCTGAATGGTCATTGCTTGCCTCGTCTGATCGTATCGCAGGGAGCGGTCTGGGTCGGGCGCCCGTATAGACGCGCCCCGGGAGGTTGTCATGGGGGGTCGCAGCCCGATGCGCGTTGCGGCCCTCGAACCCTGAAGGGGAGGCCAGCCCCCCGGCGCATCGGGCGGCGCGGCATGGCGCCGTAGAAGGGGCCGGCGGCGCGTCAGGCGGCCGGGCTCACGCCGGCGAGAGCCTGCTCGATGCGCGCGTAGAGGTCGGCTCTCTCGGCGAGCGGCACCGGCCGCGTCGATTGCAGCGCGACGGCGACGTGGTCCGGACGCATCTCGGCCGCGAGCCGTGGCGCGTCGTCTGCCCTCGGCGCGCCCGACCAGAACGTCCGGCACAGCGGGAAGGCGCGCGGCGAGACGGCTCCCGCTCGGGCGACCCGCTCCACATGAACACCGTAGAGGTAGTATTCCGATATCGACGCCTCGCGCATCACCACATCGTGGATCGGACGCCCGGCGCGCTCCTCGATCCGGCCGATCATGGCCCTCGCCTCGTCGGCGCTCCAGACGATCGCATTCTCGATATAGGTCTTGCGGAAGTCTTCCGGCAGATCGGCGCCCAGAAGGCGCGCGGCCTGCTCGGCCCAGCCCCGATGCCCGGCAGACAGCGTGCTGACCGGCGTGGCGAAGAAGTGCGGCAGCCCCCCCGGCATGATGTGGTCGAGCGTGAGGGCGCGGACGAACGCCATGTCGCTGTCGCAGTGGATCACCGCCGTTTCCGACGCGGCGCGGGTCGCCTCGATCTTGATCGCCTGTTGAAGCATCCAGCCGCGCACCGGGCGCAGGCGCGAGGTCAGGTAGATCGGCCGGCGAAAGCCTTCGGCGAGAAAGGACAGGTGACGCAGGGCGCCGGGCGCCTTGAACGTGCGGAAGGGCAGCACGTCTTCCTGGGCGACGATCTCGCGGCGATGCGACGCAAAGCGCCGGAACAGCGGCAGCTGCGCGCCGGGAACCACGACCACGTGGCGAATCTCGTCGGCGACATGCCGGTCGACCGAATCGGCGAGCAGCGCGAAAAGGTCGAGGTCTACGGCCATCGTGCAGGTCAGCAGCAGGGCGCCCCCGCCTCGCGTCCGGCCTGGCGTGGTCCCGCCCATGATCGCCCCTCCGCGTGCTTTGCCACGTCGGGTTCCCCCACCGCGCGAGCGGTGTCAACGCCCCGATCGCCCGCCCGGCATGGCCGACCGGTTTGAGGCCGAGGAGGCGAGCGCTCGCCACGCCGAACCATGCCTTGACGCCGGATATTGACAGGGTGTCGCAACTTGCCTATCTGCGCGGTCGTTAGCACTCGCCCGGTGTGAGTGCCAACACTCCGGACCCCGCCGGGAGGACCGCGAGCGCGAGGCCCCGGAAACGGGCTGACACCGGACCCGAGCATGAACCGCCGGGCGGCGCCGCACTGACGGGCCACCGGCAGATCGAGACACTGAGCCAAGGAGACTCAGACATGGCTTTCACCCCGCTTCATGACCGTGTGCTCGTCGAGCGCGTCGAGAGCGACGAGAAGACCAAGGGCGGCCTGATCATCCCCGACAGCGCCAAGGAGAAGCCGCAGGAAGGCATCGTGCGTGCCGTCGGCGCCGGCGCCCGCGACGAGGACGGCGACCGCATCGCGCTCGACGTCAAGGAGGGCGACCGGATCCTGTTCGGCAAGTGGTCGGGCACGGAAGTCACGATCGACGGGCAGGAACTGCTGATCATGAAGGAGAGCGACATCCTCGGCATCGTCACCGACGCCGCGGAAGCCAAGGCCGCCTGAACGGCGCCTTGCCCGACCTCTCCGCCGCCGGCCGCGCCGGCGGACGTGATCCCCTTTCCACAATCCACGACTCAGGAGTAGCAACCGATGGCTGCGAAAGAAGTACGTTTCGAGACCGACGCCCGCAACAAGATGCTCAAGGGCGTCAACATCCTCGCCGACGCCGTGAAGGTCACCCTCGGGCCCAAGGGCCGCAACGTGGTGATCGAGAAGTCGTTCGGCGCCCCCCGCATCACCAAGGACGGCGTGACCGTCGCCAAGGAAGTCGAGCTTGAGGACAAGTTCGAGAACATGGGCGCCCAGATGGTGAAGGAGGTCGCCTCCCGCACCAACGACGAGGCCGGCGACGGCACCACCACCGCCACCGTGCTCGCTCAGGCGATCATCAAGGAAGGCATGAAGTCGGTCGCCGCCGGCATGAACCCGATGGACCTCAAGCGCGGCATCGACCTCGCCGTGTCCAAGTGCGTCGAGCACATCAAGTCGGTCGCGCGTGACGTGTCGGGCTCCGACGAGGTCGCGCAGGTCGGCACCATCTCGGCCAACGGCGAGGAAGAGATCGGCCGCCAGATCGCCGACGCGATGCAGAAGGTCGGCAACGAGGGTGTGATCACCGTCGAGGAGAACAAGGGCCTCGAGACCGAGACCGAAGTGGTCGAGGGCATGCAGTTCGACCGCGGCTACCTCTCGCCCTACTTCGTCACCAACCCCGACAAGATGGTCGCCGAACTCGACGACTGCATGATCCTGCTGCACGAGAAGAAGCTCTCGTCGCTGCAGCCGATGGTGCCGCTGCTCGAGCAGGTCATCCAGTCGCAGAAGCCGCTCCTGATCATCGCCGAGGACGTCGAGGGCGAGGCGCTCGCCACGCTCGTCGTCAACAAGCTGCGCGGCGGCCTCAAGATCGCGGCCGTCAAGGCGCCCGGCTTCGGCGACCGCCGCAAGGCCATGCTGCAGGACATCGCGATCCTGACCGGCGGCCAGGTGATCTCGGAAGACCTCGGCATGAAGCTCGAGAACGTCACGATGGACATGCTCGGCACCGCCAAGCGCGTGACCATCACCAAGGACGAGACCACCATCGTCGACGGCCACGGCGAGAAGGCCGAGATCGAGGCGCGCGTCAGCCAGATCCGCCAGCAGATCGAGGAGACCACCTCGGACTACGACCGCGAGAAGCTGCAGGAGCGGGTCGCCAAGCTCGCCGGCGGCGTCGCCGTCATCCGCGTCGGCGGCATGACCGAGGTCGAGGTGAAGGAGCGCAAGGACCGTGTCGACGACGCGCTCAACGCCACCCGCGCCGCGGTGCAGGAAGGCGTCGTGGTCGGCGGCGGCGTGGCCCTCGTGCAGGCGGTCAAGTCGCTCGAAGGGCTGACCGGCGCCAACAGCGACCAGAACGCCGGCATCGCGATCGTCCGCAAGGCGCTCGAGGCGCCGCTGCGCCAGATCGCCGAGAACTCGGGTGTCGACGGCTCGGTCGTGGCCGGCAAGATCCGCGAGTCGAACGACCCGGCCTTCGGCTTCAACGCCCAGACCGAAGAGTACGGCGACATGTTCAAGTACGGCGTGATCGACCCCGCCAAGGTGGTGCGCACCGCGCTCGAGGATGCCGCGTCGGTGGCCTCGCTGCTGATCACCACCGAGGCCATGATCGCCGACAAGCCCGAGGAGAAGGGCGCCAGCGCCGGCGGCGGCATGCCTGACATGGGCGGCATGATGTAAGACGGCTCCCTTCGGAGCGGTTGGAAAGGGGCCCCTCGGGGCCCCTTTCTCGTTTCACAGCGCGGTCGCGCGGTCGGCAGCGCAGCGCCGCATTGATGCCCCGATGACGCCCGTTCGCGTTAAGGGATCGTTAGCAGTTCGAGCGCATCCTGCAGCGATACATTCATCACCTTTCCCAGAGACCTTACCCGGCCTGCCCGATGATCCTCTACTCCCTTCTCGACAGGGCCCTGCCACGCTCCTTTCTCGCCAAGGTCCTGACCGTGGTCGTGCTGTTCGGACAGGGGCCCATGCTGGCTGTCGTCGCGCTCTACGGCGCCGGCCTGCTGTCGGCGCCTCTCGCCTTGCCCGCGGTCGCGGCGGCCTTCGGGCTCGGCCTGTTCGGGGCGGCGCTCGGGCTGGCCGCCATCCTCCGGCCGGTGGCCCGGCTCGAGGCGACGCTCGCCGCCTTCGAGCGCGGCGAGGCGCCGGGCATCAGCCTGCCGGAGACGCACGGAGACGAGGTCGGCCGCCTGATGGCCCGTGCCGCCACCCTGATCCGCACGACCGAGCGGCGAATCGACGCCGCGGAGCGGCAGGCCGACCGCGACCCGCTGACCGGGCTGCTCAACCGCCGCGGCTTCGAGCGGGCGCTCGCCGCCCGCCGCGGGGTGCGCGAGCGCGGCGCCCTCGTTATGCTCGACCTCGACCACTTCAAGGCTGTGAACGACACGCACGGCCACGACGAAGGCGACCGCGTGCTGCGCGACGCCGCGTCCCTGCTCTGCGAACACATGCGCCGCCCCGACCTTGCCGCGCGCTTCGGCGGCGAGGAGTTCGTCGTGTATCTCTCTGGCATCGGCCGCGAGCCGGCACTTCAGGTGGCAGAGCGCCTGCGCATGGCCGTGGAAGACAGGATCGCCGTCGCCGGCCGCCCCCAGACCGCCTCGTTCGGCGTGGCGCAATGGCCGGCCGGCGAGCCGTTCGCCGATGTGCTCAAGCGCGCCGACGCGGCGGTCTACGACGCCAAGTCGCACGGGCGGAACTGCGTGCGCTTCGCCCCTGCCACCGCCCCC
>LJNT01000096.1 GCA_001314685.1 Rhodobacteraceae bacterium HLUCCA09 | reverse complement strand
CTCGCAGAGCCGGCGGATCAGCGCGATGGCGTCGTCTCCCCGCGGGCGCAGCAGATCGGGCAGGCCGTAGCCGTAGCCCGCATCCCAGAGCCGCGCCTGCGCCAGCGCCGACAGCAGGTCCAGGTCCACTGGCCGGATGAACCTCGCCGGGCCGGTGCTGCGCAGGGCATGCGCCGCGTCGTAGCGCCGGATTGATTTGTTGAGGCCCGTGCCCGCCGCGTTGATCCGGCCCTTGCAGATGTCGATCCGCAGCCGTGAGTCATGTGGCGTCAGTACGTAGAGCAGCCGGTCCTTCACGTTGTCCGGGTAGTCCTGTGGCCGGGATTCGGTGGGCGGCGCGGCGGCTGCGCTGTCCTTGACCCGGCGCAGCCAACCCTGCACCGGCGCGGCAAGACCCGGCCGCGCGTGCTGCTTCGCAGCTCGGGCCACCAACACCGCGGCGACATGCTTGCAATTATGGCCGACCGGGCAGGAGCATTGCCCGTCCAGCCATCCCTCTCCGAGTATGATCCGCTGTTGGTAGGTGGTTCCGCGGCCGTTGGAAACCTGCGCCACCAGCGCGCGGTCGCTCAGGGCATCGACTGAGACGACGAGACCGCGTCTCGCATAGTCTTTCCCGCGCTCCAGCGCTGCCGGGTCGAAATGGTCGCTCAGCCGGATATCCATGGGCCGTTTCTAACCCGTCTCGCGGCCCGCGGAAACGACCGCTTCGGCCGCCTTGCGATCGGCGCGCCGGGACGTCCTGCCCCATACCGGACGCGCGGTCCCGCGGCGGTCTCAGCCGGCATGCCGCAGATCCGGGCCCAGCACGCGCTTCGCCCCGCCGCGCTGCGCAGACGGCAGCCGGATCAGCGTGGCCATGGCATCGGCGAGCTTGTTCGACACCGGCTCGCCCTCGATCTGCTGCTCGAGGAACCAGTCGACCAGGCAGTCCTTCTTGCCCTGGTCCTCGGCCGTGATCCCGAACTTCGCGATCGCCGCCTGCATCAGCTCGAGATACGGGGTCGTATACGGCACCGCGTCGGCACCCTCTGCAGGACTGACGACCTCGGGCAAGTAATCCGGCCAGATCGCCTTCACGAGGAAGCGCGGCATGCGGATGTCGATGAACTCCCAGTCGCGCGCCGTGAGCCGGTCGGAGAAGAACCTGCCCTCTCGCCACTGCTCGGGCCGGATGCTGCTGTGGTAGCCCGAATGCAGGCCGAACCCGCTGCTGGCGCCGTAGCCCCAGCCGTTCGGCCGCTCCTCGGTGTAGCGGCCCTGCGCGATGAGATCGCCGTCCCTCAAGGCGACCAGCAACTCGTTCTCGGCCTCCGCCTTCCAGGCGATGGTCGGATCCTGCGGCGGGTTCCAGTGGTTGTGCGCGGGCACGGGCTTCGGCGGCGCCTTGGCCACCTCGGCTGCGCGCAGGGCAATGGTCACTGTTTCCACATGGGCCAGCGCCTCTGCGTAACTCCATTGGGTACGGTCGAGCGATTGCAGCGACATCGGCGGCCTCGTGATTCATGCGGGATGACATGAACATAATGGGAACGCCCGCACCCCTCAACCCATTCCGGTGGCGCAAGGGTGGAGGGGTTCACCCTCTCCCGGCGGGCAGGGGCTGACCGGTTCCGAGGTCGAGGTCATCGGCGCAATCCGGCACCGATGGAGCATGATGTTCGATCCCGGTCCCATTCGTCGCCCCAACCCGCTCGCCCCATTGGCGATGACCCCCACCGAGCGCCGCGCCGAGCTGTGCGGCCTGCTGGCGCTGGGGCTGGTCCGGCTGAAGCTGCGCGAGCGCGGCGAACCTTCTGACGAAAATGGAGAAATTTGCCTACACTATCCGCCCGACCGATGCCGTCATGCAACTCCAACTCATCGGAGAAATGCATGAACAAGCCCGATCCCATCCCCGCGCGCCTGAACGCGCTGAAGACCACCCCGACGCCCGACTTGAAAAAGCAGTGGCGGGATCTGTTCGACAGCGAACCACCACCCTTCAACCGGCGCTACCTTGAGTCCCGTCTGGCCTACCGCATCCAGGAGCTGGCGTATGGCGGGCTGAAGCCCGAGACGATCCGGCGGCTGGAACGGCTGGGCGAGGAGCTGGACGGCGGCGACCGGTCGAGGCGCAGCATCCGCGCCGACCGCGACCGCCCCATCACCGGCACGCGACTGCTGCGCGAGTGGCAGGGCGTCGAGCAGGTCGTCACGGTCACCGCCGACGGCTTCGAATGGCAGGGACGACCTTACAAGTCGCTGTCCGCCATCGCCCGCGCCATCACAGGCACGCGCTGGAACGGATGGGTCTTCTTCGGCCTCAAGAACCACAGGGGGCGGACATGACAAAGCCACCGGAAAAATCGAAGGTCGTCCGTAAACTAAGGTGTGCCGTCTACACCCGGAAATCCTCCGAGGAAGGGCTGGAGCAGGAGTTCAACAGCCTGCACGCGCAGCGAGAGGCCTGCGAGGCCTACATCGCCAGCCAGCGATCCGAGGGGTGGGTGTTGGTCCGCGATCAGTATGACGACGGCGGCATCTCCGGCGGCACGTTGGAACGCCCCGGATTGAACCCGTATTATTCATCGAAATCGGGGAGGGCGGCTGGCGTGCCCGCGAAAGCTCTGTAGAATCAAGCTCCTACACAAGGTCCGAGAGCAGCCCC
>LJNT01000188.1:37971-43601 GCA_001314685.1 Rhodobacteraceae bacterium HLUCCA09 | reverse complement strand
GATCTCCCCGGGGTCGAAGGTCTGCTCCAGCCGGTCGAGCCGGGCGGCCGCCCCGGGCGCGCCTGCCGCGGCCGCCCGCAGCGCCCAGCCATAGGCGGCCTCCGGATCGCGCGGTTCGAGCGCCTCGGCGAGCAACGCCGCCGCATCGGCATCGCCCGTCTCGGCGAGCCCTTCGAGCAGCGCCACGCCCGTTGCGATGTCGCGCGGCGCGCCGATCCCGGTCACCAGCGCCCGGCCGACGTCGAAGCGGGTATCGGGGGCGATCCCGCTTGCCCTGCCGCTCTGCACCGCTTCGAGCGCGGCGCGCAGGGCGGCCTGCGGCACCGGCCCGACCGATGCGCCCGTGCCGTGCGCGATCGCGGGCGCGAGTGCGGCGAAGGCCTCGTCGGGCGCGTCGCCCCAGGCCGGATCGAGATAGACAGCCTCGCCCGCCGGGATCTGCGTGGCGAGGTCGAGCCGCCCCGGCTCGGCGAGGAATGCCGACCACGCCTCGACGGCGCTGTCGACGAAGCGGCGCTGCTCCTCGCTGAGCGTCGCTCCCGCCTCTGCGCCGCCGCCCATGCCGATCATCGCCGAGCCGAGGAACCCCTCGACAAGGAACGGCGCCGAGCCCGGGTCGAGCAGTTGCGGCGGCAGCAGGGGGGCGATGGCCTCCCACCCGCCGAGATCCTCGATGCCGATGGCCGCCTCCTCGAGAAAGGCCACCGGCAACGGCTCCTCCATCTCGTCGTCGGCCTCGAACCACAGGTAGTCGAACCGCGCCACGAGGTCGGCCGCGGCGAATTCGGGCGCGGTCGCGCGCACCGCGATCTCCGAGCCCGCGCTCGGTATGTCGTAGTCGAGCGTCGCCGCCACATAGGACAGCGTCACCTCGGTCTGCCCCACCGCGGCCAGCGCCGCGCGGCCTTCGGGGGGCAGGCAGGCGGCCGGAAAGGCGATGCCGTGCGCGGCGATCCGCATTCGCGTGCGCGCGGTCTCGGTCAGAGGGCTGCCCTGCACGCCGACACGGGCGACCTCGATGGCGCAGTCGCCCGCCTCGTCCCAGTCGAGGAAGGGCCAGACCTGCAGATCGGTCAGCGTGGCGCGCGCGCCCAGCACGTCGACGCTCATCGCGCCGTAGACGATGTCGGCCTGCGTCCGCGCCGTCATCAGCAGCGACTGCAGCACGCTCTCGGCCACGCGGTCGGGCGAGAACACCTCGGCCCAGCCCTGTGCCTGCCCGGTTCCGGGCAGGGCGGGCAGCGCGACGGCGAACGCAAGCGCGAGCGGCCCCGGCCGATGCGGTCGGGCAGGGCGGCGGCGGGCGGGAACGGTCATGGCGGGCACCTCGGGCAGCGACACGTCGCGCCCAGAAGGCCCCAGCGCTTGACGCAAGGCAAGGCCCAAGTCTCGCCGGGTCGGGGGGGCAACGGCCGCTCCCCCTCGGGCGCGCCTCAACGGTGGAGCGCGGCAACCCCCGGCAGGTCCTTGCCCTCCATCCATTCGAGGAAGGCGCCGCCCGCCGTGCTGACATAGCTGAAATCGTCGGCCACACCCGCGTGGTGCAGCGCCGACACCGTGTCGCCGCCCCCCGCCACGCTGACCAGGGCGCCCGCCGCGGTCGCCTCCGCCGCCGCCCGCGCCGCGGCCACCGTGGCCGTGTCGAAGGGCGCGATCTCGAAGGCGCCGAGAGGGCCGTTCCAGATCAGCGTGCGGCAGGTGCCGAACAACTCCTTCAGCCGCTCCACCGTCTCCGGGCCGGCGTCGAGGATCATCCGGTCGGCGGGGCAGGCCTCGGCCGCGACCACCTGCGACGGCGCCCCGGCCTCGAACCTTTCGGCCGCCACCACGTCGACGGGCAGGTGCACGCGGCACCCCGTCTGCTCGGCGTGCGCCATGATCTCGCGGGCGGTCTCGCCCATCTCGCGCTCGGCGAGCGAGGTGCCGATCTCCAGCCCCTGAGCGGCGAGAAGGGTGTTGGCCATCCCGCCCCCGATCACCAGATGGTCGACCCGCGCCACGAGGTTCTTCAAAAGGTCGATCTTGGTCGAGACCTTGGCGCCCCCGACCACCGCGCAGAGCGGCCGTTCGGGCGCCGAGAGCGCCGCCTCCAGCGCCGTCAGCTCGGCCTCCATCAACCGCCCCGCGCAGGCCGGCAGCAGGTGCGCCAGCGCCTCGGTCGAGGCATGCGCCCGGTGCGCGGCCGAGAAGGCGTCGTTGACGTAGACATCGCCAAGCGCCGCGAGCTGCGCGGCAAGCACCGGGTCGTTCTTTTCCTCGCCGGGCTGGAAGCGGATGTTTTCCAGCATCAGCACCTCGCCTGGCTGCTGTGCCCCCACGGCCTCGGGCGCGTCCTCGAACGTCACGAGCCGGACCGGCACGCCGAGGGCCGCCTCGAGCGCGGGCACCGTGACCGAGAGCGACATCTCGGGCACCACCTTGCCCTTGGGCCGGCCGAAATGCGCGATCAGGACGGGCAGGGCACCCTTGTCCATCAGGTCGCGCACGGTGGGCACGATACGCTCGATCCGCGTCGCGTCGGTCACGCGCCCGTCCTCGACAGGCACGTTGACATCCACCCTCACCAGCGTCGTGCGCCCCGAAAGCTCCATGTCGTCGAGCGTCTGCCAGGCCATCCGCGCCCCCTTCCGATCCGTGCGCCCCCCGTTTAGGGTCGCGCCGACAGCGACGCAAGGAGAGCCGCATGGCCGAGATCAAGGACCCCGAGAACACCATCCTCATCGAGCTGGAGGGCGGCACGGTGACGATCGAGCTGTTGCCCGACATCGCCCCCGGCCATTGCGCGCGGATGAAGGAGCTCGCCCGCGCCGGGGCCTATGACGGGGTGGTGTTCCACCGGGTGATCGACGGCTTCATGGCCCAGACGGGCGACGTGAAGCACGGGGTGACAGGGGGCGATCTTCGCCGGGCGGGCACAGGCGGCTCCGACCTGCCCAACCTCAAGGCCGAGTTCTCCAAGCTGCCGCACGACCGGGGCACGATCGGCGCGGCCCGCGCCGCGAGCCCCGACAGCGCCAACTCCCAGTTCTTCATCAACTTCTCCGACAACCACTTCCTCAACGGCCAGTACACCGTCTACGGCCGCGTGATCGACGGCATGGCCCATGTCGACGCGATCACCCGCGGCGAGCCTCCCGCCAACCCCGACCACATGGTCAGCGTGAAGGTGGCCGCCGATGCGTAGGCTCGCTCTTCTTTCCTGCGTCGCCGCCATGCCCGCCCTTGCCACGCCTGCCCTCGCCACGGGGCTCGAGATCGAGATCGCGGGCGAGGCGGAGGGCACCGTCGTCATCGACCTGCTGGAAGACGTCGCCCCCCGGCACGTCGAGCGCATCACCACGCTGGCCGAGGAAGGCGCCTATGACGGCGTCGTCTTTCACCGCGTGATCGACGGCTTCATGGCGCAGACCGGCGATGTCGAGTTCGGCCGGAGGGGCGGCGACATGTCGATGGCCGGCCGCGGCAGCTCCGAGCTGCCCGACCTGCCCGCCGAGTTCTCCGACATCCCCTTCGACCGCGGCGTGGTCGGTATGGCCCGCGCGCAAGACCCGGACAGCGCCAATTCGCAGTTCTTCATCATGTTCGAGCCCGGCCCGTTTCTCGACGGCCAGTACACGATCGTCGGACGCGTGACCGAGGGGATGGAGGTGGTCGACGCGATCAAGCGCGGCGCGGGGCAGAACGGCGCGGTGATCGGCCAGCCCGACGTGATGGAGCGCGTCACCGTCACCGGCGACCCCGAGGGCTGAGACGATGGGGGTGCGCCTCTACACCCCCATCGACACGCCGAAAGCCTTCGCGCCGGACCTCTGGCTGATCGACGGGCCCGCGATCCGTTTTGCGGGCCTGCCCTTCACGACGCGTGCGACTGTCGTGCGCCTGCCCTCGGGCGTGCTGTGGGTGCACTCGCCCACCCGGCTGACCGAGGGGCTGGCATCGGCACTGGCCGCCCTCGGGCCCGTCGCCCACCTGATCGCGCCCAACTGGATTCACTACGCCTATCTTCCGGAGTGGCAGGCGGCCTTTCCAGGGGCGCTTCTCTGGGCCGCCCCGGGCGTCGCTGCCCGGGCCGAGGCGCACGGCACGCGTCTGCGAATCGACCACGACCTGACCGATACGGCGCCCCCCGACTGGGCCGGCACGATCGACCAGCTCGTCGTGGCGGGCAGCAAGGTCCACCGTGAGGCGGTGTTCCGTCACCGCCCCACCAGTACCCTGATCCTTACCGACCTGATCGAGAACTTCGAGCCCGCGCGCCTGCCGCTCTGGATGCGCCCGATCGTCCGCCTCGCCGGGATCGCCGCGCCGACGGGGCGGATGCCGCCGGACATGCGCGTCACGTTCCGCGACCGCGCCGCCTTGCGCGCCTCGGTCGAGACGATGCTCGGCTGGGCGCCGGAGCGGATCGTGCTCTCCCACGGTCGCCTCTTCGAGCGGAACGCAACGGCCGAGCTGCGCCGTGCCTTCGCGTTCGTGCTGCGCTGACGCAGGCGCACGTTCGCGCGAGGCCGGCTGGGCAGGGGCGCCGGCGTCTGTCAGTGTTTCGACGTGTCGACCGCACCGCACAGGCCGCCCATGCTTCGCCCCGTCGCCTTCGCCCTGACGCTCGCCCTCGCCGCTCCCGCTGCCGCCGATCCCTCGATCTGGCGCAGCGAGTGGCCCGCCACCGACTTCTCGCAGACCTCGGTCGAGGACTGGGCCGAGATCATCTCGGGCGGGCCGCCGAAAGACGGCATCCCGGCCCTGACCGAGCCGGATTTCATCGACGTGACCGAAGAAGACCGCCTCGCCCCCCGCGAGCCCGTGGTCGCCGTCGAGATCGAGGGCGCCACCCCGCGTGCCTACCCGATCCGCTACCTCACCTGGCACGAGATCGTGAACGACCTGGTGGGCGGCGTGCCCGTCGCCGTCACCTTCTGCCCGCTGTGCAATTCCTTCCCCACCTTCGACCGGCGAGTGGGCGGGCAGGTCCTCGAATTCGGCGTCTCGGGCAAGCTGCGCCATTCCGACATGATCATGTACGACCGCCAGACCGAAAGCTGGTGGCAGCAGGCGGTGGGCGAGGGGATCGTCGGCCACCACACCGGCACCCGCCTCGATCCGCTGCCCACCTGGATGGAGAGCTGGGAGGAGTTCCGCACCCGCAATCCGCAGGGCCTTGTGATGGACGAGCCCGACTACCCCCGCTCCTACGGCCGCAACCCCTATGTCGGCTACGACAGCTCCGTCCGCCCGTTCCTTTACTCGGGCGAGCTGCCGCCCCACGACATCCCCGCGCTCGCCCGCGTGGTCCGCGTGGGCGAGCGCGCCTGGCCCGTCGAGCGCCTGCGCGCCGAGGGCGAGGTGAGCGAGGCGGGCGTCACCCTCGCTTGGGCCGAGGGGCAGGCCAGCGCGCTCGA
This sequence comes from Rhodobacteraceae bacterium HLUCCA09, assembly GCA_001314685.1. Classification (GTDB taxonomy): domain Bacteria; phylum Pseudomonadota; class Alphaproteobacteria; order Rhodobacterales; family Rhodobacteraceae; genus HLUCCA09. Next base: position 38,202 of record LJNT01000188.1, on the reverse strand, counting down.
CACGGCCGATATCGGGCAGAGCCGCGAGGTAGGAACGATTCGCGTGCGCGACGCCGCGGGCGCCGACCTGCCGCACGACGTCATGTTCGCCTTCGCCTTCCACGCCTTCTTCCCGCAAGGCATTTGGATGCTGGCCGAGTAGGCCCGGAGCGGGCCCGGGCCCCGGGACTCCGCGCCCCCGTCATCTTGGCACAAATACTCCGGGGGGAGCCGGCCGCAGGCCGGCGGGGG